>JAHLWV010000038.1 GCA_019057735.1 Promethearchaeota archaeon
TGGACGGTTCTTCGTGGAGTCATGGATGCATCGCACACTTCTTCCAGTAAACGTGGAAATTCGTGAACTCTTATTGCAGCATAAAGGGAAGCCGCAATAAAGCCATCGATTGATCGACCCATAGTTAATTTTTTTCGAGCTACAACGCTATAAATTTTCCAGGCAGTTTCTTTAATATATTCTGGAATATTTAGTTTGGATGTAAGCATCTTTAATTTTGGTTTTGCTTCCCAAAAATTTCTTTCTATACTGGAAATTAAGGAATTTTGAATTTTAGAGAGTCGAGAGAACAAAGTCTTCCCTTTTGCGTTAATTAATCGACCCTTTGAATCAATTTTGGAATTTGGTAGCATGGTTCTTGGTCCAAATTCTCGCCATCGAGGTTCGGTTCGTCGGCGCTTGTTCACTTCTTCCACAGTGTAAGCACGCCTCTCGTTCCCAACCATATTACGACTTTGAATCATTCCACAATTTAAACAGACAACATCGCCATCTTTAGATTCAACAGAAGGGTTTTCACAGCATTCCCCAACCGGGGTTTCCTCATTTGAATCATCTTTCGTTGATCGTAGGCGGTCTCGATATGACATTTTTTTTTTCACTTTTTTTGTTACAATTTTGTTTAATAATGATTATTCAATATTACTATAAACGCTAATTTTCGAACTTAATCTTAATCCTTTTTAAATATAAGTTTTTTTGAAAAAATTTGTAAATATTACTACAGATAATCTATTATTATTATATTAGTATAAGTAATGTAACGCCACTATTTAAAAATGTTTTTGTCCACGCTTGTTATATGTCCCAGAACAAACTTTCTGTAAGGTTTGCGGGTATATTATGGGAAAAGTCAGTTTATTTTTTATAAGTTAATGATTTAGGATTTTACCGTCACGCTATTTTTGGAGATATCTTATATGATATTATCGCAACTTACATATTACTTAATTTTATTGTCTACTTGTAGTGGTAAATCTCCAGATTCTCTGCAAATTTATTCCTCAGTTTTATTAAAATGGAGTAATTTTTCTGCTATTTTATGGAAAGCTATTTCTACATTATAGCCAGTTAAAGCAGAGATTTCAAGATATTCAAGGTCTAAAGCGTATGAGAGCCTTACTGCGTCAATCTCGCTTACAATTCTTTTTTTAGCCAAATCGTTTTTATTACCAATAAGATAACCATTCAGTACTTTCTTATCTTTCACGTAATTTTTAATATCCTGATACCATTTTGCCACATTCGCAAACGACATTGGATTCGTTAGATCAAAAATTACTAGTAGGATGCTCGCTCCCTCGTAAAATTTCTTTCTTATGAGTTCAAACTTGGTTTGTCCCCCAATATCCCACAACACTAATTCTACAATGGTAGTATCAACATTAAAGATTTTTTGGGTAATATTTAGCCCCATCGTTGGAATATATGCCCGAAGAAATACATTATCAGTAAATCTTAGAATTGTAGATGTTTTACCTACCTTCGGGTCTCCTAGAACTACAACTTTAAATTTTCTTTTTTCTACTTGATTATCTTCAAAAATTTTTCGAGATGGTTCCTCTTTCTTTGCTACGTACTGGCTTTTAGAAGACAAATATGCGGTTAAATTGCATAAAATCAGGTGCAGTTTCACAATTTCTTCGTATATCAATTCGTCTATAGTCCCATTTTTCTCGAGGGTGAGCATAGTGGTAACTGCTTTACTAAAATACGAATCGATATAACTCATATATCGGTAATAAATTTGATCGTTTTCTTCAGCAAATAAAAAGATTATCGCAGACTTTGAAATTCCTTCTTCGGTAGTAGAATCTTCTCTTTTAAAATACTTAATTAAAACTTTTATCTTTAGATGTGAAATAGGAAAAATTAACAGAACTTCTGGGATGAAATTTAGATCTCCAGATATAATAGAAACACACTCCTCAACGATTTCTCTTCGGTATTTTTCTGGTAGATTATAAGGATACCAAAATTTAATCTTTGGAGTATCCTTAACTATATCAAAATAAATAATTGCGTTTGTTGAATCCATTTCAGTCGACAATACTTATATAGAATTACTAATTCATCGATTTAAATTATATGTTTATTAATGGAAGTATCTGTGGTCCATTAGGCAAAATAAGTATGCTTGCATCTTTCCCATGTTTAATTAAAGAATTCTTGACTGCATTTTCTACAGTGTCAGCATACTTTAAACCAATATTTCCGATTTCTTCTTCTTTCATACTTGATACAAGATAAATCTCTGACTTCATTAATATTCGGGTTAATACTTGGATTTGCCATTGATCGGGTACAACTATTTCTTTCTGTAGGATTTTATTATAGATTTCTTCTGGATTCTTTTCAGAAAAAATTAGTTCCTTAAATTTATCTTGTCCTATACCAATTCCTTCGCTGCACTCATTTACAGAAATTATAGTACCTCCTCGTTTTACAACCATTTCTCCAACTGCCATACTTTTTACAGCCTGATAGAGGTTGAGATCTAAAGGATAACCCCCATTCCCGCAAACTACAATATCGAACGGTTCTTGAATTTCCTTGAAAACATGTTTGTTTTGATACTCAACTAATCTCTTATGAACCCGTTCTACATCGCCAGCAGCAATTTGTGTGATTTCGTGTTTTTTATTAATACAGACATAAATAGTGAAATCTACACCAGCTATTTTTGCTAGTCTAGAAGAATGTTCAGGTAAAGGATTATTTTCTTGGATTCCGAATCTAGCATACGGAGAAGCTATTTTTTCGGCGGAGTGATTTGCTAATATAGTTTCAGCACCTGCTAAACCAGGAACAATGGATTTGTAACCTCCAGAAAAGCCGAAGAAGAAGTGAGGTTCAACATATCCGGTTAAAATTTTTAGATCGCTTTCATAATAGTACTTATTGATAAAAATAGGAATCTCATCATCGCGATTATGTAACGATACGAGAGCTTTCTTATCGGTCGCAATATGGTTAATAATTGTAACGTCGCTTGTTGAAATTACCCCTAAAATTCTATTTATTTCCTCCTTCCGGGATGGACGATGCAATCCCGTTGCAATTAAGACTCCTATATCCTTTTCTTTAATCCCATAATCATTTAATTCTCTCATAAGGCCCTCTAGAATAAGATGAGTTGGAACTGGTCGCGTTGCATCTGAAACTACAATGCAAACAGATTTAATCTTTTTTTTATTGTTTATTATAGTCTTTAAGGAGAGATTTCCTACAGGGTTATTAATAGCATCCC
Source organism: Promethearchaeota archaeon (assembly GCA_019057735.1). The sequence goes on from JAHLWV010000038.1 coordinate 3,251, forward strand.
TGATCGCTTTAATTGGATTTTCAATTGGAAATTGCTCGACAGGTTGAATAATTTTAATGTTCCAATTGGGATCAATCTCTAACTCAATTCCATTTTTTCCATAGTCTAATTTCATAAATATTGTGTGTAAGTTTATATTTTCAATATCTATTACAAAACTCGTAATTTTTTTATATTTGCTTCTTTAATTTTGATAATGTGTTAAATGTGGTACCCCTAAAACCCCAATCTTGCAGAATTTGTTCTGAAGTATTAATTAATCTATCGATAAATGTTTTTAGTGGTACGATTTCTTCAATGTGGCCAATAGCCATCGAGGCAATTGGTGAATCTTTCAATTCTAGATGAAATATCTTTTTATAATACTTTTCATCGAATATATCTTGGTTTAAAATCTGTTCTTTCCAACTTTTTGAAGCCAAGCTTTCTGTAGTCGCTATAATTGAACTACCTAAACATACAGCGTCTGCTCCCATAGCCATTGCTCCAAGAAAGCCTCTAGCATCCCCAATACCTCCTGCTGCGATTATTGGAAGGCTCATTAATCTCCGAGCCATTGTTATGTTTACTAAAGTTGTGTTTTGTACGGGATTTTTGAACCCCGTTCCTTCTAGTCCAACGAGCGTAATAGCATCAGCACCTGCACTCTCAGCAGCTTTCGCGTGCTTTATAGTAACACATTTATGAAACCAGTAACAACCTGCTTCTTTGATTTGAGTTCCAAGTTTTGGAGCTCTGTAAGCGGAAGTCGTAAAAACTTTTACTCCCATATCAATTGCTAACTTTAGGAAATCATAATAAGATTCTTCAGTTCTACCCCTCCGTTTTTTTAAGAGATATGGTGGTGTTATCGTAAAGTTAATTCCAAACGGTTTATCCGTCAAAAGAACCATCTTCTCAAGTTCAGTACGAAAATCTTCAATTTTAGGATAATTAATAGCAGTAATAATACCTAATCCTCCAGCGTTAGAAAAAGCACTCGCAAATTCTGCTCTCCCTATTACTGCAAAGGCCCCCATTATTAATGGTAATTTCACACCAGCCATTTGGGTTATTTTAGTTTCCCATTTCATATAAAATTAAACTCCTTTCTTAAAATATTTTTTTAAATAAGAGGTAAAACAGAAATTTATATTTTTTTTAGTATTTTTACTTTAGTACAATTAGTATAATTAACCAAAAAAGATTTTTTAAATATTTGAACCGCTCATTTAAACTAACGATGGGAAAATAACATATAATAATACACGATACAATGCCTAGGATACTAATAGATTTTTGGGTTTTAACAGACAACGGAATTGTATTATACTCAAAGGTATCAGGTCAAAAGATAGATCCACAACTCTTTGGCGCTCTGATGAGTGCTTTAAATAAATTCGCTGAAAAGTTGACAGACGGCGGAATTTCGAACTTTGAAATGTCTGACCTTCGGTTCGTGATAATTAAGCGAAGAAGTTTCCTTTTCATTGGGAGTTCCTCGTATAAAACCAAAGAAAAGAAAGTAATTGATGATCTTATGCTAATTTCTGATAAATTTTTTCATCTTTACACTGAAGCTTTAACAAATTGGGATAATAATGTACAAATATTTTCTGATTTTGGTGACCATATTGAGCAATATTTAGAGAAATAGCATCTAGGAAAGCTAAATTAAATTATATAACCATAATCGACTTTTATTTAAAATAATCGTAAAAGATTTAAGATTGAAATTATATACGAATAGTGAAACAAATAAATTGGTTAACAATCAAATGGACGATAAGAATAAAAGTATTGAAAAAGAACCAAATAAGGCTCATGTTATAAAAGATTACGAAGCGGTTCTAAATGCTAGTAAATTACGTTTTTTTCCTTCTGTGAATTATAACAAACAACTTAAACGCTTGAATAATCCCAGTTTTTTAGGATCTTATCACCTTAAAGAAGAAAATACTCCTAGATATACTACATTTAAGACACTCATGAAGGGAGATCTAGATGTTAAATATGCTAAAGCTTTAAGGAGCACTATAATTAACCCAGTAACTATCGCTCTCATTATTATCGCGTTATTATTCAACATTTTATGGTTCTTTTTTATCTAATTCTAAAATTGGAAAATTACTGCTTTTCTATGTTTTTCCCTATTAATGAACATTATCAGTTAGAAAACAATTATGTTCCAAATAAATTTTAAAGAGATAACATGCTTTATTACATAAGCTTTTTAATTTACTCTTTAAAACTAACGAGGTATACCCTTTGATCTACGATGTAATTATTATAGGTGGTGGTGTGACTGGTTGTTGTATCGCGCGAAATCTTTCAAAATACGATTTGAAGATCGCTTTACTGGAAAAAGAAGCTGACATAGCATCAGGTACTACTAAAGCAAATTCTGGTGTAGTTCACGCAGGATTTGCTTCCCCAAGAGAATACGTAAAGCGGGATATGGCAATTAAAGGCAATAAATTGTATACTCAAGCCTTTGAAGAATTAAACTTTTCTTTTCAAAGAATAGGTTCGTTTGTGGTAGCTTTGGAAGATAACCAAATTAAAAAATTAGAAGAACAGAGGAGACAAGGCACACAAGATGGAGTTCCGGGTTTAGAAGTAATCTTAGACAAGAAAAAAATAAAATATATGGAACCAAATTTAACAGACGATGTTGTAGGCGTTTTACATGCCCCAACTGCTGGAATTGTAAGCCCATATGGAATGACTTACGCGCTAGCTGAGAATGCTGCTATGAATGGAGTAAAATTCTTTCGAAATCAAAAAGTAAGAAGAATTAAACATCAGAATTACACTTTTGTTATTAAAACTAAAGATAATGAATTTAAAGCAAGTAATGTGATTAATGCTGCGGGGATTTATGGAGCGAAGATCTCAAAAATGGTTGGTTTAGATTACTTCAATATCATGCCAAGAAAAGGCGAATATATTCTCTTTGATAGAAATGCAATGCATTTAAACAAAATCTTATTTCCAACGCCTACAAAAGTCTCTAAAGGTATTTTAGTATGTCCGACCGTTAGTGGAAATACTTTTGTTGGACCTAACGCACAAAATATCACCGATAAGAAAGATATCTCAACTACAGAAGCTGGGCTAAAAGAAATTTTAGAAGGTGGAAGACATTTAGTACCAGATTTACCCGTGAGAGCTTCGATTAGGAATTTTGCAGGAATAAGGGCAGTTCCAGACACGTACGATTTTATTATTGATAACACAGATGTTTTTGGATTTATTAACGTAGTTGGTATTTTATCCCCAGGATTAACTTCATGTTATGCCATTGCAGAACGAGTGACCGAATTTTTAGAACTACTGGGGGCAAATATGACGGTTAAGGAGGATTACAATCCTATTCGACCAAAACTTGATAAATTTAAAGATTTCAGTAAAATAGAATTAGATAAGAAAATAAAAGAAGATCCCGCTTGGGGAAGAATTATCTGTCGTTGCGAGACAATTCCAGAAAAAGAAATACTAAACGCTATCCATTCCCCCGTTGGAGCAACAACTACAGATGGAATAAAATTTCGATGCCGACCCGGAATGGGAAGGTGTCAAGGCGGTTTTTGTAGACCAAGACTAATCGAGATCCTTTCAAGAGAATTGAATATACCCTATGAAGAAGTATTGAAAACAGGTGAAGAAACTAATTTTCTTGTGGCGAAAACAAAAGAAAATGTTCTTCGAAGTCTAGAAGGAGGTAATAAAGAGTGAAAAAATACAAATCCGATGTGGTTGTTATTGGTGCCGGAGCTGGTGGATTAGCAGCAGCCATTGAAGTAAAAAAAGCTGGTCTAGATGTTTTAATAATTGAAAGGGATCAAGAATTAGGTGGGATTACATTACAATGTATTCACAATGGATTTGGTTTAAAAGAATTTGAAGAAGAATTAACTGGTCCTGAATATGTTCAAAGATTTATAAACCAAGTAAAAGAATTGAAAATCCCTTATTTATTAGATTCTATGGTAATAGAAATTACAAAAGAAAAATTGGTCTATGCCGTTAATAGAAAAGAAGGCCTCATTGAAGTAAAAGCAAAAGCGATTATCTTAGCTATGGGTTGTCGTGAAAAAACTAGAGGGGCTATTAACATACCTGGTTTTCGCCCTGCAGGCATCTATACCGCTGGACAGGCTCAAAGATTCGTTAATATTGAAGGGTATCTACCGGGAAATACCTATGTTATCCTTGGAAGTGGAGATATTGGGATGATAATGGCCCGAAGATTGACATGGGAAGGCTGTAAAGTAAAGGCTGTAGTTGAAATACAATCATACGTTAGCGGTCTGCTTCGAAATCAAGTCCAGTGTTTAGAAGATTACGATATCCCCCTGATCACTGGTTTTACAGTTACCAAAATACACGGACGTGAACGAATTAAAGGAGTAACGATATCAAAAGTAAGTAGAAATTTCGATCGAATAATAGGCTCAGATAAATTTATTGAATGCGATACGCTACTATTATCTGTAGGTTTAATCCCTGAAAATGAACTAACGCTAGAAGCTGGAGCGGAAATATCGCAAAATGGTGGTCCGCTTGTTGACGAAAATTTGGAAACTACTATAGATGGGATATTTGCTTGTGGGAATGTTTTACAAGTTCACGATTTGGTAGATATGGTAACTGTTGAAGCTAAAAGAGCAGGGAAAAACGTAATAGAATATCTCGATACGAGATATGGCAAAGAACTGAAGAGACAAAAAACATTCAAGTGCATCTCTGGGGAAAATGTTGGTTATGTAAAGCCAGATGTAGTAAATAAAGCGGATATATCAAAAGAGATATTTTTTACCTTCAGAGTTAAATATCCAGCAAGGAGAGTTTTAATACAATTCAAAGACGACGATCGCATAATCTATAGTAAAAAAAAGATATATGTAATTCCGAGCGAGATGATTGAATTGAACTTAAACTTAGAAGAAGTAAATGTGAATCTAAAAAGCAAATCTATAACAATAGAAGTTATTCCTCGACCAGAGGTATTAATAGAGGAGGATTAATTATCAGAGGAGGCGAGAAGAATGAGTGAAAGCAGTGTGAGTGTAGTAAAAGTGATAAGATGTATAGTATGTCCTACAGGCTGCCAAATACAAGCCATTTCAAAGGGTTCCGATATAGTATTTGAAGGATATACTTGCGAAAGAGGATTGGAATACGCAAAACAGGAATTTTATGAGCCCAAAAGGATCCTTACAACTACCATTAGAGTTGAGGATGGATTTTTACCATTGGTTCCTGTAAGAACGGATAAACCAATCCTTAAAGATAAGTTGAGAGAAGCGCTAAACGAGATTGCTAAAACTGTGGTAAAAGCCCCAGTAAAAATGGGAGATATCTTGATCGAAAATATCCTTGAATTAGATTCAAATCTTATAGCTAGTAGAGATTTACCCAAAAAATAAACTTAATAAGTATGTAGAGAACCTTAGGATATAATGGTAGAACTGGATCAAATCTATAAGGTGCATGAAAATTTATATATTGGTGCGTATTGGCCAAGGCTAAACTTTGAGAAATTTAAAGAGATAGGCATTACCGCTATTGTGAATTTAATGGAAGATAATTACTATGATCCTACAGATAAAGGATTTAATTATCTCTTTAAAGGATTCCCCGACGAATGGTATCCTCCACATAGCTACATTAGTGAGATTTTAGAATTTATAGATAATAACATTGAACACGGAAAAGTCTTGGTTCATTGCGCAATGGGTATTTCCAGAAGTGGAGGGCTTATTGTAGCTTGGATGTTAAAGAATAATCCAAATTGGAGTTGGAGTGATGCGATGAATTACGTAAATAAATCTAGATTGATCTTTCCTGCCATCGAAATAAGAGAGTCGGTACTCGATTATTTTGAATCTCTTGAAGGATTTAGAAGATAAGTTTAATTCTTAGTAATTAATTTTAGCATTAAAGTCAGAACTTATCATGTTTTTTTATCTGTTTTGGTTTAACACAAATTTATATTAATATTCTAAAATTATTTAACTAGTATCTATACCAATTAATGACCGGACTATGTCAACTCAACATTTAAATCTTAAATCTGAGAGAATCCAAATATATTTTGATTGCATTTGCGGTTCCGTATGCTCAATTTCAGCTCTAATTGGCATTTTCTTCTTTACACAACAAGAAGGAATAATATACCCTACTAACTTCATAGTAGGTCTCATTTTTTGGTTTGGTTATTTAGGATTATCTATATTCATTATAGGATTGGGAATATATACTTATTACGGAGACAAGAGTTTTAACCCCGATGCAATCCCAAAAAAGAAGTTAAGAGCACCTATCGTAGGGTAATCTTTAAAGTTTCTATTTTAAAGCTCCTTCAAATTATTCGGAATTTCTATTTTTTACATATATTTTTATTATCTCGCTTAGATCATTTAATAAATTATAATATTTCCAGATAATAAAGAACGAGGAAAAATTAAATTGACTGAATTCGAGAAAGAAATTTTAAGTCTACTCAGAAAAATTGACGATAAACTTGATAAACTTTTAGGTACTAGCAGTTTAGAAGCAGAATCAGCTAAAACCGCAACTCCACCAGAGGATGAATATGTCAAACCATCTGCTGTTGTTGAAAAACAGGAGGAAGAGGAAAAAGCGTTAATCAAACCACCTGTTGAAGGAAGAAGAGTTTGTCCTGCATGTGGAGGAACAGCATTCAACACTGAAGAAGATAAATCTCAAGTATTATTTCAGCAAGGTGGAATGAAAATTTTCGCAAAACGGTATATTTGTAAAAATTGCGGAACAGAAGCTTAATTCTGAACAGCAAAAATGTTATTTTTTAATTAACACTTCCAAAGAATCTTTGTAATTTACTATAATTAAGAAATTATTTTCATTAGCTTTATCTAAAGACATATAATAGGAATTTCAAAGTAACTCAATATAGTACTTCCAAGTTCAACCATGTAAATCCAACTTGAAGTTGCTAATTTCCAATAATAAAATTTAATTTTAATCATACTTTTCTCTTTGTAGTGATTGATTTATGGCTAACGAAGAAATTATTATCCAAATTATGTTTATTACTCTAGCAATGGTTGGTTTAAGCGAGATTCTCAACAGGGTTTTCGGTTTAAACATGGACACTGCAAAAGAAATGAGAGAAAATTCAAGGAATCTACAAGAGCGAATGAAAACTGCCAGACTTACAGGAAATTCTCAAGAAATGGTTGCTCTTCAACAAGAATCAATAGCATTGACGAAAGTAATGATGAAAAAGCAAATGATTCCCTTGTGTGTAAGATCTTTAACTTATATAGGGATATTTGGGTTGATAGGCGGTATCTACGCACCTTACGGAAATTTACTTCCGTTTCCAATTTTGTTCTTTGGTACTGGTTGGTTTGCGGTATACTTCTTGTTCTCTATCACCTTTAGTCTTATTATCTATGGATTAAAAAGACTTTATAGGAAACTAACTGGCAAAGAAGACAAGCGAAAAAAAGCATCAAAAGAAATTTTAGGCATGCTATCTCCCGGATCAGGAAGTCAGGAAGGTAATCTCCAGTTAACAAGACCAATTCCTATTAGACCCCCTCCTGTTGTTGACACTGATGGTGAGCCAGAGGATAGCTATGAGCAACCTAAGAGCGATACATGGAAAGATCGAATAAAAAGCTAATTACCTCAAAAACATAATTCATCTGATTACAAATGGCAGAAAATAATGTTATGAAGAAACAGATGATCCTCTATTTTATTTTTGCGGCGTGTATGATCTTCTTAAATTACATCATACAAAAAATCAATGAACTTGCTATTTCTCCCTTTATCTGCTCTGTCTTTGGAGGAAATGCTTTTATTCAGGCTTTCTATTGTTCTACAAATCTTGTAGATATGCCTGAACTAATAGGTTCTATCGTAGCTGTCGGAGTAACTTATGTAATTAAATTTTTCTTAGATAAATACTTAGTCTTCAAAAAAACAAGCATAAAGATCAAAGAAACTTCACAAGAGTTTTTCAAATACTTTGGATTTGCTATTTTAACTACGATTGAAAATATTGGCATCCAATTTATCCTAAAGAACTTTTTTGGTGCACCTTTAGAGGTAAGTGTTATCGTTGCATTATCCATTGGTTATATAACTAAATTCTTTCTTGACCGAAAATATGTATTCACCCAAGAATACTGAGTTAATTAAAAAGTAGGCTGATAGGTTTAAAAATAGCATAATCTTACTCCATTAATTTTTAATACTATAAATTTCTTATTTTTAATATTATGCCAGAAGAACAGCGGGATCAAAAAGAAGAAGACACATCGATGGTAGATGCATTAAGTTCACTTGGTTGGATCGAAGAGAAAGAGGAAGAAGATGAGCTCCCAGTTTCCGAAGAAGATGCGTTAAAAGAACAGCTAAATCTCTTTAGAAAACAGAACAAACAGCTAACTGAAGAAATTTTTAACCTTAAAGAAGAAAATGAAAGCCTCAAAGCAGTAACAGGTTCTTTTCAACACGATAAAGAAAAATCCATTCAAATATCAAAAGAAAACAATGAGACAATTGAGAATTTACTGCAAACAATTGTTCAAAAAGACGATCAAATAAAAGATCTCGAATCAAAAATTGAATTCTTGAATGAAACTCAAGTAAATGATTCAGAGAGTAGCCTATCAATTCAAAATAAAGAAAAGGAAATCGAAGCGCTAAAATCTCAGTTAGATGATAAAAATAATAACATTTTAGAATTCAAAACTTCCATCAAAGAGAAAGAACAAGTGATCCAGGATAAAACTCTAGAGCTTGAGAGATTAAATAATATAGTTGGAGATCAAACACAAAAAATTCAAGCTGCATCATCTGACACAGAGAATTTAAGGTCAGAACAACAAGCGAATAAAAAATTAGCTGAGAAATTGAGTGAGAAAGAAAAAAAGATAAAAGAATTAATGGAACAAATTCAATATTTAGAGAACGACACAATCCAAAAATCAAAATTCGAGAAGCAACAGATATTACTTGAAAAAAAAGATGAAATTATCACAGAAAAAGAGAAAGAACTTTTCGGTTTTGAAAACGCGCAACAAACTGCAAACCAAGCAATAAAGGACTTACAGCAGAAGTTAGAAACTTTTAGTCTCGTAAAAAAAGATGTAGAAAAAAAAGAAAAACGCATCAAAGACTTGGTTTTAGAAATTGAGAAATTAACTCAAAAAAATATAACGAATGAAGATTTTATCAACCAAATTCAAGCTCGATTGGAAGAATCTCAAGAAAAATCTGGCAATATAACAGGAAAATTTGAATTAGAAATAATGAATTTAAGAAATGTCATTGACGAGCAAATAGCAGAAATCAAAGACATAAGAGAGAATGATAAAGTTCTGAAAAATAAATTAGAAGAGTCTGACCAAATTGAAGACCGAATTCTAACGGAAATACAAAAAGTCAAAGATGAGAAACTCAAAGTTGAGTCTGCACTTGAAAACAAAGAGAAGGAACTAATTGAGTTAAAGAAAAAAATCAAAATTATGCGTAGAGATATTAATAAATCGTAATAATCCTTAATTTTCGCTTTATTTAAAAAAAGATAAAAAATATTTGTTTAATTTTTATTTGGGGGTTATTTCTCCCTCCATTCGATAGAACAAGCCCCACAACGGTATTTTTTGCCATAAACTCTCGGATAGTCTAAAATAATATTGCTTTTATCAATAGTTTCGTGGATCATATTTTTGTCTTCGAGACCACACTTAGGACATCTTCTACGGCCTTCAGGTTTATCGACAGTTAAAATTGAGTCGTCATTAGAGCCGGGGATTCCCGGACCTGCACTTGATGCACTTGATGCACTTGATTCCTTAAGTTGAGCAATATCTGCTTTTATTTCTTCCACAGTTGCCTTTCCAACCTCTGATTTAAATTCAGGTTGGATTCCCGCAGCTATTCTGTCTGCTTCAGTTTCAGGCTCTAATTCGGATTCAGCTCTTAATTGAACTGCATCAGATTCTTTATAATCTTTACCACGCTCTAACGCTGTTAAGAATTCAGCGTCGTCTCCCTCTTCGAAAATTTTCTCGTTTTGAGACCCCGCTCTCTCTGAGTCAATATTACGCGCCCACTGACCGGCTTTGACTTTTTCTTTAACATTACAAGTTTTTCCTTGCCATATATATACTTTATTGCCTAAATCAGCAACGTAGCAATCTTCAGAGTCTAACGAGTCTTTGGAAAAAGGAACTTGAACCATTTTCATGGAATTAATACCATCAAATTCTTCGGCTGAAACACGATAAAGAATGTTGCTCCACTCTTCAAATCCCGCCCAATCTCCTGTAGATACGTCTTTTAATAGAGTTTTTGCGTAATTCTTTTCAACAACCTTCATAGCACCCATCGAACTAACGGCTTTCATGAA
>JAHLWV010000263.1 GCA_019057735.1 Promethearchaeota archaeon
ATTCGCTTAATGTCTTTGTAGAGTGTAATGTAAATATCAATTAAATTGGAAACCAGATATTCGCCTCTTATATACCTATCCTCAGATAAAGATGCAGGTAAATTAAGATTTGCTCTAATCTTAAGCGTTTTTTGAGTTAAACCATCAATCAAGGGCAATATTTCAAAAATATTCAAATCTTCAGATGTGAATTTAAGATCAGTTTGATTTTCATGTGGTCCCGAAAAATCGTATTCATCTCCCCAATCTCCTACATCTTCGAAGAAACATATATCTTCATATAAATCATCCGAAATTTTATCTAAAACATTAATTTGCCCTTTTAAATTTACGTTAATTTGGTAAAATTGATTTTCAATACTATTTACATCTAACTTTAAATCGTTTTCTTTAAGAACGAGTTCTTCGGGTTTTTCCTCTGGAACAATATAATAAACTTTATATCCACAAGCAGGTACTTCAGCTAAGAATGAGCAATAAAAACTGATTGAATATACAACTCTATATCTAGGTTCTTCTACGCATTCAACAAACTGATACGGAATATTGGTACCATTAGAATCAGTAATTTTAAAATTTTCTGGTGATTTGAAACCAGCTTTTTTAGTATTAGATATCACGTTGAAACTGGCTAAATCTCTCCTCCTCCAAGGAAGGGGGTTAAAGACAATTATAGGGATTTTCTTATCGTCTTCCTTAATAGAGATTAAATCGTACAAATATACCATTGTGTTTTTGAAAACCTCGTTTCCGATTTGTTCGGCCCAATCAAACCGTGTTTTCATCTCATCGTGGACTTGGTCAATGCTACATCCGCATATGCTATCATGCGGTGCGTTCTTTTGAAGCCATTTTAAACCAGTTAGAATATAATCTTTAGGATAATGAAATTTTTCATATTTATCAAGTGCCCATGTAATAGCTGCCAGTGGTTCTGTGTACTTTTCATACAAATACTCGATAGCTGTATTTCTCTGTTTAATCCACATGCGAGTTGAAAAAACTCCCGAAAGCAGATGAGCATACCTTCCACCCCTCAATTCTCCTTGAAATGCTCTTAATTCGGGATTATAGTTTAAAACCTTGTCTACATAGTATTCAAAATCATTTTGTTCTAAAACCTTATCAGGATATAGTTCGTTCCATTGCTTTACTATTGCTGGAATTTCAGGTCTTGCTTCGTGATGATCTGAACCACTATTTAATAATACATAGGGTGTTGCTGTGAATTCTTCAAATCTTGTAATTACCCTTTTAATTTTAAGAAGAGCTGATTTATATTTACCTGATTTAGATTTTAAATTCAAATCTGCAACAGAACCATAACTCAACTTCAAAAAAATAGCTAATATGGTGCTAGCGTTACCCGGAGAATTCCATAAAAATTCGATATTTAAATTTTGGGCTTCAAATTCATCTCCAAATCCTCGCCAAAACAAAACGGAAGGAATTTCGAACCCTTTAAGAATTTGCGGTAATTGAGCAATGTGACCGAATGGATCAGGAATGTATCCTGCTTTCATAACTCTACCAAATTTTCTCGCAATTTGGTGTCCTATAAGCAAATTTCTTATCATAGATTCTCCGGAAACCAAAAATTCGTCCGGTAAAATATACATTGGACCGATAGATAACCTTTTCTCTTTAACATATTTTTTTATCTCTTCTTCACGATCTGGACGAACCTCAAGATAATCTTCTAATGGGATAGTTTGACCATCGAGAGTAAAATTTTTATAATCTGGGTCGCTCCTTAAGATGTCAAGAAGTTTATCCATTAAAAGAACTAGCTTAGCACGATACTCTTGAAATGGAAGGTACCATTCTCGGTCCCAATGAGTTTCAGGAACGATAATTATGTGATTAGCTTTCATTTTAATTCTTACAACTTTGTTTATATTTAATTTCTACTTATTATCGAAAAGGAATAAAAATTATAAATATTTCTCAATTTAATTGTTACTTAGTTTAACCGATAACAGACTTCCCAACGACACTAAAATGTGGTTTTTCTCCCAATAGATAAAGGAGAGTTGGAACCATATCTGTTGTCTTACAGTAGGGTAATTCTATGGAAGGCAGGTTAGGAGAACCCCCAATTATAAAGGGAACCGTCATAGACTTTTTAATTCCTATATCATGAGAATACAGATGTACAGAAGCGGCAGTTTTTCCATGTTCATATCCAAACGCATACTCTCCAAGGTTGGAAGTTAATATGTCGCAAGATCGAGGATTTTTAAAATAGCGAGGTATCTGGTCAACTAATATAGGAAAATCAATTTGATTAGTAACTTTTAACCATTCATCAATACTGTGGGATTTTCCATCTATGAGCCGCGCAGATTCTTCATTCTTACTATATTTATAGAAATCTTTATCACTGGGAGTGTACTTAGTTTTTTGGTTTTTTCCATGCCCTTCGTATTCAATAATATCAGTGAACTTTTTTCCCGTTTCCGCTTCTTTATGTTCTAGGTAAATTATACCTTTGTCTGGTGTGTTATCGTTATCCCTATAATACATTGCCTTTACGCCGGGAATATTCCATAAAGTATCGAACACATTTAATTCTTTGCTGCCAACACCACTGGGAACAAATTTTTTCAACTGTTCGATAGTTGGATGGCTAAACCAATTGTCTCCAGGGAAGTTAAAAAATCCAAGACCTCCCATAGCACAATCAAAATCACCAGTTCCCTTCCTAGGTAAGTATTGGGTATAACCTCTTTCTTTGAAAAAAGGAGCGATGTCATACATCTTCTCTGCCTTGTAATTTCCGTGATCAGATATAATTGCTATAGCGGTGGAATCGTAATAACCTGTGTTTTTAAGAGTCTTAATTAATGAACCGATGTATCTATCACAATCGGTTACCTCTTTGATGTACTCTGGATGGTCGAAACCTTTATTGTGCATTAAGTCATCTGTTTTAGGAATATAGGCAACGGTTACCTTTGGAACATCTTTATCTGGAAATAAAGATTGAGGATTTTTGAAGACATTTTCAACTCCTTTAAGTATTGAGGAGGATGTGTATTCTACTGGAGGTATTAAAACTGAACCTCTATTTATAAGATTTAAGGAACTCAAAAAATTACCTTCTCCCGCTTGTTCGAAAATAGTTTGACAGTTTGGTCCTAGATCTTTATTTAATTTTAAAAGATGACTTCCTTTTCCGCAATGTCTAATAATTGGAAATTTCTTTTCTTCTATTAAAGGATACGATCTTCCAATCCAATGATACATAGGAATACCACTTCCTTCTTTGGGAAAGTATCCCGAATAGGAGCCTATGACGATATTGCTATAACAAGGAAAAGTTATACTTGGAAAGGAAGTAATACAGTTTCGACTTGAAATACCATTTTTTGCAATTTGAGCTATATTAGGTGCTTTCCCTCTATCCATCAGATCAAATAAATGAGCTGCTCGAAGATCATCAATTAATATTAATATTACTTGATTAACTAAATTATTCCGGGGCATAATTAATATAATTTCTTTTTTTTAGTTAATTAATTTGTTCTTAGTTAATAATTTTGTTTTTACTCTATGGTGGATTTCATTAGAAATAGAATTTCAAAAAGTTTTTGACGAACTCTACATTTAATAAAACATATGAATGAAGTAGCTGAAAAAAATTTCGTAGTGGGAATTCTCGGGGATAACTTTGATATAAACAATTTAATTGGTCAATCTTTGGGTTCCCCCGGGACTAAATCAGACATCCTCTTTTACAATCGTTTAGATCAAACTTTAAATCAAGTATTTTGTAGTTTAACTCCTATAGATTACCCCGAAAAGATTAAACCGCTTTTACAAACTTTAGCTATTTCTAATATTCATGTTCTCGCTATAGATTTAAACATTGGATTAAATGCCTCAGTAGGAGAAATACTAGTTGGATTGGACATATTTTCAAAGTTATACCGAACTAAAGTCGTGGTTGTAATTGCTGGAATAAATTCCAATACGGAATGGAAATTACCTGAGACGAAAAAGAAAATTAAAGCGATTTTGGAGAGTACTAATTTGAAAAACGCTCAGATTTTCGAACTTAAAGTTAAACAAGATTATGAAACTCTAAAAAGAATAATTGTGGCGCTCGGAAATGAGTTTCTACAAGTATCTCGCGTTAACGAAGGAAACACGGAGGTTCTAGTTGACCATGTATTTCCTGTTAAAGGAATAGGGACCGTTATTCTTGGAATCGTAAAACAAGGCGAAGTCCATAGTGGTCAGATGTTAGAAATAAC
>JAHLWV010000264.1 GCA_019057735.1 Promethearchaeota archaeon
TTCGAAGATCCTTTGGGTTCAGGCACTCAACTTATGGCCATCCCTAAAATAGATTTAGATGTTGCAATTTTACATGTCCCTTATGCGGATGAATATGGTAATGGAAATATAGCAGGAGCAGTTTGGATGGATGATGATATGGCTAAGACTGCAAAAAAAACAATTATTACCTGTGAAAGGTTACTTGAAACGGAAGATATTAGATATCTGCAAGGAAAAGCGCAGCTACCAATGCAAACAACCAATGCTGTAGTAAAAGTGCCTTTTGGGGCTCATCCCACTTCATGTTACGATCGATATACATTCGATGCGCTTCACATTCAAGAATATCTTAAAATGCCTTTTAACGAATACAAGGGTAAATTCATTGATGTAAAATCGAACGCTGAATATCTAGATAACGCTGGTGGTGCAGAAATGATATTAAACATCTTATTGTAAAATTATAGCCCAGATTTAAGTTATAAAGTATAATTTTAGACACGATTAATGGTTTTTTCAAGCCCTTCAATTTCAGTTTATCAGTAGAAAAATTAAAAAGTTTCCTTTGATAAAGTATTTGTAAACTAGATAGAATTCTTTCTATGATATTAGTCGTTGAATATATTTCGTAAAAAAAAAAAGGGTTTATTTCAAAAATGATTTACTTAGAAGTCAAATTACCAGATATTCCGGGAAGTTTAATAGAATTAATTAAACCAGTCTCCCAAAATGGGGGAAATATCTATGGTATATTGCACCATCATGATAAAAAAACTAATAACATGATTCCAGTTGATATTTGGTTTGAGTTAAGCGAGGAATTAATTGAAGTATCGTTAGAAAAGATAAAAAAAGACTTAATCGAACACAATATACAATTCATTAAGATTTCAGTAGACTCTAAAAATAAATTTTTAACATTTATATTAACTGGGCATGTTTTCGACACAGATATAACAGATACAGTTAAAAGATTGGATTCAAAGAACATTAAAGTTCTTGAATTACATGCTAAATTTACTGAAGTTGATGAAATAAGTAGCGTATTAATGAAAGTAGAATTTCCTGAAGTTATGACAAAATTCGAATTAACTCATGAAATTGAAAAAATATGCAAAGAGAAAAATCTCTTTTTGATACGATCTTAATAAATTAGTTATGTGTAAAGGTATGGAAGTAAAAATCTGTTTAATTGGAATGGGAAATGTTGGAACGAGTTTTCTTCAGTTATTAAAAGAAAAACGAGATAACATTCAAGTTACTTTTGATTTCAATTGCAAATTAGTTGCAATTTTCGAACGCGATGGCGCTCTGATCAATAGAGATGGAATAAACTTAGATAATGTATTGGAGAATTACACTAATTTAAGAAAAAATCAATATTGGACAAGCAGTGTGAAAGCTCAGGATTTAATATCTACTTTAGATCTAGATATATGTATTGAAACTACACCAACTAATCCAAATACTGGAGAACCCGCATTTTCACACATTGTAGAAGCATTAGAGAATAATATCGATGTAGTTTCATCAAATAAAGCACCGTTCTATTTACATTACTCTAAAATTCAAAAGTTAGCGAAAAAGATGAAGTGTTTTGTAAAATTTGAAGCAACGGTTGCGAGTTGTGTTCCTACTCTATCCATTAAAGAAAGTCTTATGGGAAATACTATCTCTCGAATTAGAGCTATATTAAACGGTACAAATAACTACATTCTAAGTCGCATGACAGCTGAGGGAGTTTCTTTTTCAGTGGCTTTAAAAGAGGCGCAAGAGTTAGGATATGCCGAAACGGACCCAACTTTAGATATTAATGGTTATGACGCTGCTGGGAAACTGGTAATTCTTTCAAACAAGTTACTTGGATGGTCAAAATCTATCGAAGATGTAAGAATTAAAGGAATTACTAAAATCACGCCACATGCATTAGAACTAGCTAAATTAGACGGCTATGTAATAAAACATCTCGCTATTGCTGAAGAAAATAATTTAACTGTAGAACCAAGGTTGGTTAAAAGAAATTCTCCATTAAATATTCAGGGAACTTTAAACCTTATTGAACTTCAAACGAAGTACGCTGGAAATATAATATTAATGGGGAAGGGAGCTGGTGGTTTTGAAGCAGCATCTGCTATATTAAACGATCTTATTAACATAGTTAAAAAAAGAAGAGGTTTTTGAAACGAGTTTTCACTCCACAAATTATAATTCATTAGACGTAGATTTCAAAACTGCTATTCTACAAGGCCAAGCCTTAGACAATGGATTATATATGTTAAATAAGATTCCAAGCCTGACGGATGATACGATTGATTCATTCAAAAACATGGATTTCGTTGAAATTGCTAATGATATAATCGCAAAATTCATTGGAAATATTATATCACAAGAAAAGCTTCAGCAAATCGTCAAAAATGCCTTAAATTTTAAAGTACCTGTGGAAAAGATTGCTAATAATGATTATTTATGCTATTTAGATCGTGGTCCTACATGTAGCTTCAAAGATTTTGGAGCAAGAACATTAGCAAGAATAATGGAACATTTTCTCGAAGTCGATAATAAGAAAATAACAATATTAACGGCGACCTCAGGAGATACAGGAGGTGCTGTTGCTCAAGCATTTTATAAAATGTCTAGAATTAAAGTTGTAGTATTGTATCCTGAAAACGAAATAAGTGATTTACAAAGAAAACAAATGACAACGCTAGGTGAAAATATAGTTGCTTTCGGGATAAAAGGTAAATTTGACGATTGCCAAAAGTTAGTAAAAACTGCTTTCTCTGATAAGGAGTTAAAACATAATAATTTGTCTTCGGCGAATTCTATAAATTTTGGGAGGTTGGTACCTCAAACGCTTTATTATTTTTGGAGTTACTCCAGAATTGTTGATAAAAAGAACGAAAAGGTTATATTTTCTGTTCCGTCAGGAAATTTTGGAAATCTTACAGGAGGTTTAATAGCTAAGAAAATGGGGCTTCCAATAAAGAAATTTATTTCAGCTGTAAATGAAAACAACGAATTTCCAACATTTCTAAGAACGGGAGTTTATACTAAACTCGATCCCTCAATAAACTGCATATCTAATGCTATGAACGTTGGTCATCCTTCAAATTTAGCGAGAATCTTTGATCTGTATGGAGGTCAAATAGACGAGAGAGGAGCAATACATAAGGTACCAAATATGGAAGAACTTCGTAATGATATCTTATCATATTCCATTAGCGATGAAGCAACCAAAGAAACAATCGTTAATTTTTATAACAAATATAAAAAAATAATTGAACCTCACGGGGCTGTTGGGTGGACTGCCCTCCAGTTATTTCGTAATAGTTATCCGAAGAATGATGATATTAAATCAATAACTTTTGAAACTGCGGATCCTTCAAAATTTCCTGAAGAAATAATCAAGTTAATCGATGCTGTTCCAGAAATGCCAAACTCGCTAAAATTAATACAGAATAAGCCTGAATTTCCAAATCCAAAAGAAATTAACAATTATACAGATTTTAAGGAATATTTATTAGAAGACTTTCAAGGTTAGAGCACAGTATATAACCTAATCGGATAATTCTAAATATTTAGAAATCAAATCTTTTAATCCATCGTATTCATTAACAACCGGGAGTTCTGGAAATTGTTCAACCACATTTTTTGGTGGTCTAAACAGAATACCATGTTTTGCTTCTAATAACATGGATACATCGTTGTACGAATCCCCTGCCGCAATCACTTCGTAATTTAACTTTTTGAAAGCTAAAACTGTCTTTTTTTTCATCTCACTTATACGAATTTTATAATCAGTAATCATACCTTCTTCATCAATTTCGAGATTATGACAAAAACACATAGGAAAACCCAATTTTTTCATAAAAGGTATTACAAAATCAATAAAGCTATCAGTTACTATAACCACTTGGGCTACGGAACGAATATAATCCAAAAATTCTTTCGCACCAGGTAATAGATCCATTTTCGATATAATTTCTTGTATATCTTTTAGAGTGATATTATTTTTTTTTAATATTTTAATACGATTTCTCATCAGGACATCATAATCTGAAATATCTCGGGTGGTTAATTTAAGATCATCAATTCCAGTAGCTTTACTTACCGTAATCCATACTTCAGGAGTGAACACACCCTCCAAATCAAAACAGACAATGTACATAATTACAAAGATAAATATCAAATAGTTTTTCAATTTTTACTTTTTCAACACCTTTATGATTATTTTCAGATTAGACTCTTAGAAAATCTTAAATGTTTTC
>JAHLWV010000265.1 GCA_019057735.1 Promethearchaeota archaeon
GCCAAAATGCTGTAGTTTACAAAATAGATTTTTTGTCCGGTTTAAAATTATTAGCTAAAAAAAATTATCTATTGGATTATATCTTTCTTGACCCCCCATACAACAAGGGATTGGTAAACATATCTTTATTAGAAATAGCGAAATTACCTATATTGAGAAAGAATGGTTTGGTGATTGCCCAACACTACAAAAAAGAGAAAGTTATGGAAAATTTAAATAATTTGAGATTGTTTAATCAAAGAAGATACGGAGAATGCTATCTATCTTTTTATGAATATGTTAATATTTAATTGGCTAGTTAGCTAGTTAGTTGGTTACCTGGTTAGCTAGTTGATAAATTAGTATATGGAAGAATTAATATTAAACCAATTAACCAACAAACCAGTTAACTAACTAACCAAATTTTAAGGAGGGAAAAATGAAAATAGCTGTTTATCCAGGTAGTTTTGATCCAGTAACTAATGGCCATCTAAATATTATCGAAAGAACCACAAAAATTGTTGATAAATTAATAGTAGCAGTAGCAGTTGATTCTAAAAAATCGACTTTGTTTTCGGCTCAAGAAAGAACAGAGATGATAAAAGAAGCTACTAAAAATATAGAAAAGGTAGAAGTAAAATCGTTTTCCGGTTTGTTAACTGATTTTGTGAGAAAAAATAAGGCAAATATTATAATCAGAGGTATGAGAGCCATCTCTGATTTTGAACATGAATCACAATTGGCTTTAATGAATAAAAGACTTGCTCCGGAAATTGAAACAATTTTTATGGTTACTTGCTCTAAGTATTCCTACTTAAATTCCAGTATAGTTAAAGAAATAGCGAGTTTAAATGGTAACATATCCCAGTTAGTCCCGGAAATTGTAGAGAAAAATTTAAAGACATTATTTTTTAATAAAAAAGCTTAATAAATCAGTTTACTATGTTAAGTAGACACTCGCTTAACAGGGTTTAGCCGTATTTTTTAGTGAAAATATTTATTATTAAATTGGAGTAAAAATCTACCTGTATAATAAAGAGAAACAATGTACTATTTTAAAAGATATTTTTTAATTATTATAATCACAGTTCTAATCTTAATTAATCTAATCCCAACTCCCTATTTTCTAGTAATTCCGGGACAGGCCATTAATCTTAGTGAAAATATTACGGTAGAAAACGGTGGAAAAGATGCTAAAGGCCAATTTCTCCTTACATCAACTGCCATAATAAAAGCAAATTTATTATTATATATTTATGGTTTTTTTGATCCCAATATCGATTTAAAAAATAGGGATGATGAAATATTATTGAATATGGATCAAAAAGATTATATTGATATAATGGAAAAATTAATGCAGGAAAGCCAGATGATTTCCAAAGTTGTAGCTCTAAGGAAGGCAGGATATTCTCCGGAAATATCAGGACGAGGAATATTGATTAACGGAATATTGGATAACAGTCCGGTAAAGAATAAATTATTACCGGGTGATGTGATTATAAAAATAGATAAGCAACCGGTCCATACTCTGGAAGATTTTTCAGAAATTGTTAGAAATTATAATTCAAGCCAAATTGTTAGAATTACTTTTCTAAGAGATAATAATACTTATTCAACATCAATTCCTCTTATTGAACTTCCTAATACTGATGATAAAACAGAAAGAATAGGGATAGGTGTCTATGCTGATACTAAAGATCTTCAGTGCAGGTTCCCTTTAAAAATAGAAATAAATTTAGAAAAAATAAAGGGACCTTCTGCTGGTCTGATGATTGCCTTAGAAGTATTGAATCAATTAACTGAAAATGATCTAAGCAGTAGTTTGTTGATCGCCGGCACCGGTAATTTAAGTATTGATGGGAGAATAACCGAAGTAGATGGGATTAAACAAAAAATAATATCTGCAAAAAAACAGAAAGCTGACGTATTTTTAGTGCCTCAAAAAAATTACTTAGAAGCTCTTAAATTCGGTCATGGTATTAGAATCATTCCGGTTGATGATTTTGATGATATAATAATGAAACTAATAAAATTATAAATAGGAATTTCCTTTTTTGTAAGCCATAATTAATCGTAAATTTAAAATATAAGTTTTAAGTTATCGTATACAGCTAAAAGCTTAAAGCTAAAAGCGAAAAACCATAATTCAAAACTAAGCAATGAACCAATTAACCAATTCTCCAATTTGCCAATTAATTAAGTGAGTTAGCTGGTCTACAAGTAAATCGTGTAATATATATTAAGTAATCTGTTCTTGTAAATTTAGAACTATAATCCTATTACTCATTACTGTTTTTTTTTGTGTCTTCTGACTCCTGAATCCTGTTTTCTTAGCGAGATACGATTCACGAGATACGAATACCGTTTTACACTTTTTGCTTTAAGTTTTTAATTTAATTAAGAAAATATTATTAGTCCAAAACTATACGCTAAACGCTATACGCTCTACGCTAGTTTTATTCACTAACGACTAATTTAATCTTTTTTAATCACTATTTTGTGAGTAAAATCGAGCCGAGCTACCCTGTCTTCTGCTTTTTCATTACCAAGAACATATATATCAGTAGCAAGAATGTCATAATCAAGCATCTTTATTAATCTATTTCGAACATTATTATTTTCCTCGGAAATTATTTGCCTTAAATAATTTGATAATTTACTGATTAAAGGCGTAGAAGAATTTTTTTTAATAGTTCTTAATAGAGTTTTTCCTTTTTTAGAGAATCCCAGAACCCTTGCATATAAAGGTCCGCATCTATTAAATATTTTTACATCTTTTTTAGAGAGGTTCATCATAAGGTGCAGGATTATACGTTGAATTTTAGTACGGGTATATCTCCTGGTTTTAATTGAATTAATTAATTGTTCAACAGTACAGGATCTTAAGGATGCCTTTTTTATTCTATTTTCCAATCCTTCAGTTACTCCATGAATACAGGAAGTATCTTCTAATGACATCCTTCTCAGTGTAGCAAGAATATATTGCCGGTAAGAGTCGAGGGTGATAGGGCCTCTGCCTTCCCTTAATTCCCTCTCTAATACAGGAAATCCTGACGGAGGAATGGTTGATTTTATTTTATCATTTAGCATAAAAAGGTCGGTTTTAGGGGGGCTCAAGTTATTTAGTATTTCATTTCTAATAGAGGTAGCACTGGAAATTTTACCTTTAATATTTTTTTGATGATAACTTGCTCCCATTCTTTTTATGGCTACAGGCTTGATTTTGCTCTTTAAATTTAATAAATGTTTTATATATTCTAAAGCTAAAATATTATTGGGGTATTTTAGTAATTTGCTTAACTCTGAAGGTGATATTTTTTCTAAACCGTCTATTCCGAATATCCTATGATAATCACATACGGTCTGGCTCCTTACTTTTGGAAATTCGTATCCGCTTTTACAATTATATACTATCAGTTCTTTATATTCTTGTGGTTCAATATGCAAAAAATTGCTTATAGAGTAAAGGATATCAAGATTATCAGTCTCACAGCCAAAACATAGATAATCTATAATCTGAAGCGAATCAAGTAATTTTACTGCTCCGAAAGCAAAACCGTTTGCATCCTGAGTAGAAAAAACAAAAGGAAGCTCAATTATCAGATCAACACCGGCATTTAGGGCCATCTTTGTTCGGGACCATTTATTTATAATTGCCGGTTCTCCTCTCTGCAGAAAATTTCCACTCATAACTGCTACTACATAATCTGCCCCGGTTATTTCTTTTGCTTTAAAAAGATGGTAAAGATGGCCATTGTGAAAAGGATTATATTCAGTAATTATTCCTAATATTTTCATAAGATTTCTCGATTTAAAAAATATTTTATGTTATAATTATACAAAATTTGCCATAAAATTGATAGTATTATATTCGTATCTTGATTCGTTAGTTAGTTACTTAGTTAAATGGTTAATTGGTTAATGAATTATTAGTATTAAACCAGTTAACTAACTAACCAAGTAACCAAGTCATTCTTTTCTTTCTCTAAATACCACATTAATATTTATACTAATAAATATTAATTAAAAGGAGAAGATAAATGGAAATATCGCAACTTATTCGAGAGAAGGCTAAAAAAAATCCTAAAATTATTGTACTTCCGGAGGGTGAAGAGCCGCGGATGATTAAAGCATCTGAAACTATTATTAATGAGGGGTTCGCCAGTTTAATACTTTTAGGAATAGAAGAAAACATTAAATCTAAAGCCCGGGAATTGGGAATTGATTTATCAAATAAAATTAAAATAATAAACCCCAAAGATTCT
>JAHLWV010000266.1 GCA_019057735.1 Promethearchaeota archaeon
ATTCCTATAATTATGATAGATTTATCTAATATAACATTATTTTTTGAAGAATTTGCTAAGAAAATTATTTTTATAAACCAAACAATAGTGCTACGGTCATAATTGATCCTGTTATTAAAGGAACTGTAAGATTGTCGTTTAGATTCATTGAAAACGGTGGGGACGTTCCAAACTTTGAAAAAGATCTCGTAAAGGACAAAGGAACGATTTTTCGCCCGATTTTAACTCCAACTCTTTAAAATTTTCTATCCTGATCTGTCCTTTTACCGAACTGACGAACTTGTTTTGAAGGATAAATTCTTCTAAGCTTTCTTCCGGAACCGTTTTATAACTCTCTTCGCGTTTTTGGTAGATTTTAACTGACTCGAGCTTGGCTTTCGTCCCTTGACTAACCTCTTTAGGAGAAAGAACTAATAATAATAGCAAGTATTTTTACTTGCTATTATTTGAACGATATACTATTTTAAAGGAAAAAACGAATAAAAATTTTAATTCACTTTCATTTATTCGAGATAAATATCAACTGGTGAAAATTTAAATAGAAAGCGTTCTTTTTTATGATTTAATCTAATAAAAAAGATGGAAATCGTGATTGACGAAGATATTATTTTAGAATTGAGTGATATTCTTACTGAACTTACTTATAACTTTAATAGGCCGAAACCGGAGGGCGAAGAATCTTTCGAGCTATTTATTTCTTTAAAAAATTTGTACGACTCAATTGGTTATTATTCCTATAACGATTTGGAACCTAAGGACGTATGGGGGTTTTCTTTTATGGCAACCCTTAGATTACAAAACCTTACTTCTTTTAAGGATACCAGAATAGAAGACCGTATTAAAGAATTGAACGCAAAACTACAACAATATTTAGACGGGGTCCATGGGCGTAAAAACCTTATGGTCATACCTGAATGGCCAGAACCCATTGTTGAGAAAGAGCAGATGGAGAGAGACCTAAAAATAACGATGTGGCGATTTGGGTGTTGCTTAGCTATCAACCTCCGAGCAGGAGCTATAAAAAAGCATAAACTTATTTATTTTCTTTTAAAGTTTTTAGATTTTCTGAATAAGGGAATCTATGGCCCAGAAGGCACGTCTACCATCGAAGATAACCTTATCCAATTTGAAAGCGAATTTGAGAGCATTTCTAGAGAATTAGGTAAGATAGGATATCCCTACGATATCATTAAAAAAGAATTTACTCTTACCGTAAATAAGGTTAAAAGCATATTAAATAAACCATTTTAATTGTTTCTTCATAATTAAGGATGATAAAAAGAAAAGAAAAATAGTTTTATTAGAGATTGTTGGTTACAACTTTTCAGATTTATGTTTCTAAATACAGATTAATAAAAAAGTAAGATTTAAAAAATAGTTATTATATACTAAATCCTAACGAGACAAATATTATGGGTCTTTATCGCGTTTCACTCTGACATCTTTGAGTTGTAACGCATATGAAAAAAACGATGAAACTAATGATTGAAGATAAATTGTTTGACAAGGGATGTGAATTATTTGAGCAGGGTTTATACGAAAAAGCTGTCAAAATCTTTAGTAAGAGCATTAAAAAACATCCTAACAATGAAGTAGCGTGGTATAAAAAAGGCGTTGCCTTCGGGAGATATGGAAAATTACGCGATAGTATTCATTGTTTCGAAGAGTGCCTTAAAATAAATCCAGATTGCGAGTTAGCGATACTACGAAAAGCTCACTCGACAGAAGGGCTTGGAAATCTCGAAGAAGCGAACGATATTTATGACGAATTTATAAGAGTAAGCCTTGATGATATTAAAATTATTGATGCAATAACATGTAAAATCTTTAATAAACAAAGGCTGGAGAGAAGAGGAATTAAAACAACACCTCAAAGCAAGTACGAAGAAGCAATGTGGTACGTAGTAGAAGAAGAATACGAAAACGCATTGCCAATCTTTGAATCGTTAATTAAAACCGCTCCAGATCGATATTATCTTTTAAATCCATACGCGTTCTCGCTCTATAAAACTCAAAATAAAGAAAAAGCGATAGAAATTACTGAGAATATGTTAACAATGGACAAACTAAAGAATTACGAAGTTTTTATGCTACAAGGCCAAATCTACTATGGAACGAACGATTATCAAAAAGCGTTTAAAAGCTATGAAATGGCCGAAGAAATAAACAAGACTGAAGCTGTTAGAAGTGCTTTAAGGAAAGTTAACGTTAAAATTTATGACGAGCAACAAAAAAAGAAAAAAGATTTAGAAGCAAGATGCCTGAAAGGAAGACTTTTCTTAACATCTCTAGATTACAAGGAAGGTCGGAATTACTTTCAAGAGATAATAAAGGAAGAACCGTCTTATGACGACGCGTGGCTTTATCAAGGATTATCGTATTTATTAGAAAAAAACTTCGACGATGCTATCGAGAGTCTCAATAAAACTCTTGAATTGAGACCCAAATCCTATCGAGCTTTAATGATGTTAGGGGGTGCATTGTATTTTCTCCAAAAATACGATGAAGCAATTGAAAAATTTAATATTGTATTAGAAACCTCACCTGATTATAAGGACGCCAAGGAGTTTAAGGAAATTACTATAAAAGCTATAAATGGAGAAGTTAACGAGCTTATCCTTACAAAAATATATTATTTATTTGCAGCAAGCTTTCGATATTCTGAACTTACAGGAGAGTTTCTAAGGATTCCAAGGAATTCCTAAAAACCTTTAATTCGCAAAAATAAATTTATATCGTTTATAGTTTGGAATTTTTAAACTTTTTATTCTATCAACTTTTTAAAAAATAGATAGAGAATATAATAAGTATAAAAATTTTACAGCTTCTCATAAACCAACCAATAGTGCTACTGTCATAATTGATCCCGTTATTAAAGGAACTGTAAGATTGTCGTTTAAATTCATTGAAAACATTTCAACTAAAGGTGCCGAGATACCCCCTATAATTAAAACAATCAATGGAATACTTAAACTAGTATAGAGTATGTATCCCATAATAAGAACGCTCCCAATATATGCTAATGTTCCTTCTAATGTCTTATTCAATATTTTATGTCTCCCAAATGCTAAACCGAAAAGCTTTCCAAATATATCACCGTAGATTAAAAAGGATGATGCAATGAATGCTACTTCTTTCGGAAATATTAATAACGTAATAAACAAGGCAACAAAAAAGATGGTGAACGACGAAAATGTTTTAATTTCATTTTTCCTAAGTAAAGCCTTAACTTTTGTCTTCAATACCTCATTAGTTTTTTTATGCATCAATCTAAAGATATCAAATGCTACCAAAGCTAAAGTCACGCTACCAAGTATAAATAAAGAAGGAACTTTAGTGAAAACAATATAAGATATTAAAAAAACAATCGCAAATGGTCTTATCGCAACACGCCACCAATATGTCTGAAAATTCGTGTCTTCTATCTTAAATTTACCTTCTTTCAAGATATTATAAATACCAATCGTAGTAATATGGGCAATTACAATCCAAAAAAAGATGTTATATTGACAAACCGGGAAATAAATGTATATAGAATAGCCAAGAAGGGGAAGCACTACAATACTTAAAAGCGTCCCAATTCTAGAAATATAAAAAAATATTACTGAAAGAAGAATTAAATAAAATAGAAAGAAGATAAATTCAGGTTTGGTTATCAAATAATTCAATAAATAACAAAGAAGCATTCCTGTAGCAGCAGCAACACCCTGACCGCCTCTAAACTTTAAATAGAATGGAAATATGTGACCTACGATTGTCATCAATCCACTTAAATGAGCCACAACAATGTTAGCTCCTAAGCTTAATGCTATTAGTATAACTAACAACCCTTTAAAAATATCAAATATGGCCGTGGGGATCCCATATTTCACCCCTAACATCTGAAATGTATTTGTTGTTCCTGCGTTTTTGGAACCAACTTCCCTTATATCGATTTTTTTCAGTCTTCCAAAAAAATAGCCTGGATTAATACTACCAAAAAAATAGCCAAATAATAAACAAAATATGCTAATCATAATTTCTAAGGGTTCCATCTCTCAACCTCATGTTTGACACTTTTCTTCTGTTAGCTTTTTTATAACGCATGAATATTTACATTTTAATCCTTATTTATCTTGTATTTAGTGATATTTAAACTTTAGTCGTATCAAAATCATAGAAAAATTACATCGTTAACTATGATAAAAATAATGAAAAAAAAAGTTTATGGCAATTTTATAGACCAAACAATA
>JAHLWV010000267.1 GCA_019057735.1 Promethearchaeota archaeon
GGTAAAAGTTATTGATGAACTCAAATTATTTTTAAAAGGAGGAAATTAAAATGAACCGTCAATCAAAACAAGAAAGAAAAACAAAAGAATCCACTATTAAAGTTTCGCTTAACTTGGATGGCTCTGGAATTGCTAAAATAGACACGGGGATAGGTTTTTTCGATCACATGTTAAGTCACATCGCAGTTCATGGAATTTTTGACATTGAGGTGAAAGCTAATGGAGATCTACACGTCGATACCCATCATACCATTGAAGATGTAGGGATTGTGTTAGGAAAAGCTTTTAAACAAGCAATTGGAGATAAAGTTGGGATTAAACGCATTGGATACTCTTACGTTCCCATGGATGAAGCTTTAGCGTTAGTTGTGGTTGATTTTTCTAATCGGCCTTATTCGCTTGTTGATATTCCCTGGACGGGTAAATACTTTGGAAAAAATCAAGACGAGTTGATTCCTCTTACATTATTAGAGCACTTTTTGCAAACATTTGCTATCAATGCAAGTATAACCTTACATGTGAAAGTGCTTTCTGGAAAAAACGATCATCACATAGCAGAATCAGTTTTTAAAGCCCTTGGATACTCACTTGATAAGGCATCTCGATTTGATCCTAAACGAAAAGGTGTTATCCCATCAACTAAGGGAATACTTTGAGTAAACTACATAGCTAGGCTAAAAATTTGAGAAATTAAACATGATAACTATAATTGATTATGGAGCTGGAAATTTAAGGTCAGTTCAACGAGCAATTCAAAGGTATTACTCGGATGTAATAATATCTAACGAAGAAGAACAAATAATAAAAGCAAAGGGTATTGTTTTACCCGGAGTGGGAGCGTACGGAGATGCTGTCGAAGAATTACAACAAAATGGGTTGTTTTCCTTACTAAAAGAAGTCATCCCCGTTAAACCAACCCTAGGCATATGTTTAGGAATGCAACTATTACTAAATAAATCAGAAGAAAGTCCTGGAGTTGAGGGATTTGGTATCATTCCCGGTAATGTAAAAAAACTTGAGATTACTAAATCAATTCGAGTTCCCCATACCGGATGGAATCGAGTAATTGGCGTTAAAGAGCCTTATTTTTCTGGTTTTGCTTATTTTAACCATACTTATTACTGTGATGTAGTAGATAAGAATGTTGTAACCGCCTGTACTTTACATGGTATAAGGTTTGGCGTCATTATTAATTATGGAACGATCTTAGCAATGCAATTTCATCCAGAAAAAAGTAAAACAATTGGAGAAAATATATTGAAATATTGGGTCACTTCATTATAAAAACAGGTGAATTAAACATAAAAACACTCATTCCGGCAATGGATATTCGAGAAGGTAAGGTTATTAGACTCATACAAGGGGACTTTTCTAAACAAACTACATATTCTAACGACCCCGTAGCTATTTTAAGGCAATTCATAGCTGCTGGTGCCTTATGGATCCATGTTGTTAATTTGGATGGAGCTTTAACAGGTAACTTTCGGGAAAATCTTAGCTATCCAGTTGTATTAGACCTTATTTCTCTATCAAAACAAGCTGGAATTAAAATTGAAATTGGTGGGGGAATTCGGAGCATCGAAATCATTGAGGAATTAATAAACCGGGGGGCTGACCGTATAATCTTAGGAACCATTGCGTTAGATGATAACAAACTTTTAAACATTTTATCTAAACAATATAGGAACAAAATTGCGATCGCATTAGATATATCTAATAGAACTATTCGTACTAAAGGATGGCAATTTGAAACAGGTTTAGACATCTTCGTAGTTCTATCAAAATTAGAGAATATGGGAATCAGAGATTTTATTGTAACAGATATAATGAAAGACGGTACTTCGACTGGTCAAGATGCAAATCTATTCTTAGAACTAAAAGAAAAAAAAAAAGGAAACAGTAGGATAATTGCATCAGGCGGAATTTCAAGTATAAAGGATGTAGAAAAAGCATTATTGTATGCTGATGGGGTTATTGCAGGAAAAGCGTTATACGATGGAAGTATTCCTCCCAAAGTTTTAGGGTCTTTCCTTGATAATCTTCATAAATCTAGATTGGTAAGAAGAATAATCCCTTGTCTAGACGTAAAAAATGGAAGAGTAGTAAAGGGAATAAAATTCAAAAATTTACGAGATAGTGGAGATCCCGTTGAATTAGCACGATTTTATAACGATAACGGAGCAGATGAATTAGTTTTCTTAGACATTTCAGCAACGCTAGAAGGACGAAAAAGCATGCTTAACACAATTCGATCTGTAGCTGAAGAAATATTTATCCCATTAACTGTTGGTGGTGGAATAAAAACAATTGAGGATATGACTGCAATTATCAAAGCAGGAGCGGAGAAAGTTAGTATAAATTCAGCGGCTATAATTGATCCAAACTTAATTACTAAGGGTGCGAAGAAATTTGGCTCTCAATGCATTGTTGTCGCTATCGACGCAAAAAGAAAAGGAAAATCATGGGAAGTACATTCACATAGCGGCACAAAACCCACTGGACTCGATGTATTAGAATGGGTAAAAATAGTTGTTGAAAAGGGAGCAGGAGAACTATTAGTTACAAGCATGGATAGAGACGGTACTAAATCGGGGTATGATCTCGAACTAACCCGAGCTATTACAGAAATAGTATCTGTACCCGTGATTGCTTCAGGGGGTGCTGGAAATAAAGAACACTTTCTGTATGCAATTAATCACGGTGCTGAAGCTGTATTAGCTGCTTCATTATTTCATTATAACATTTTAAGAATTCAGGATTTGAAAGAATTTTTGCAGGATGAAGATGTTTTGGTAAGAATTTAATTACACTTATTATAGGATCAAGAAAACCTTTAAAGTCTTGAAATACACAAAAGAAATGAGATATAATGTCTGGCTTAGATTTTAGTGTAGTTGGGAAAAAAAATCCGGAAAAAATTTATAAATATACCAGTAAAGATGTAATTCTATATGCTTTAGGGATTGGAGCTCAAATTTCTGAACTTCAATTTGTCTACGAGGGAGTTTCAGGAGGATTAAAAGTATTCCCTAGTTTTGCAACTATACCAAGACGAGTAGCATTCCCTAATTTAGGTAAAATTTTTTACCCTAAATTTATCCACGGTGAAGAATTAATAAGATTGCATAAACCTATTCCTTCACAGGGAGAAATAATCTGCTTTAGTGAGGTAACGAGTATTTATGATAAAGGTAAAGCAGCGGTTATAAATATAACATTTACAAGTCTCGCTAAAGATAGGAGTCCTCTATTCGAAGTCGAATCCACATTTTTCTATTTAGGTGGGGGAGGTTTCGGTGGAGACCGGGGTCCAAAAACAGAAAAAATTACACCTCCAGAAGGTATTCAGCCAGATTTTAGCATTACATTTAAAACTACTGAGAACCAAGCCGCTTTATATCGTCTTAGCGGAGATTTAAATCCTCTCCACATTGATCCTGACCTTGCTCGCTCTGGAGGTCAAGAAAAACCTATTTTACACGGGCTATGCACTTATGGTTTTACGACAAGAGCAATCCTATACAGTTTATGTGATGGAGATACCTCACGCTTTAAAGAATTTAAAGTACGATTTACTAATGTGGTATATCCTGGAGAAACATTAACAACAGAAGGATGGAAAGATAATGGACGTTATTTAATTCAAGTTAAAACCGAAAGAGCTATAGTTTTAAGCAATGCTTATGTTATTATAGACTAATTATTGTGAAAGTAATTAGAATTCATTTAAAATATCTTGGGCAAATTTTTTTGCATCTTCTATATCATTTTCATTTGGATGTTTTTTCACTTCTTCTATGAAAGCTGCCCATTCTTCATCATCCTTTATAATTGTGTTATGAATAAATTGTTCGATAGGAGGTGATGGGATTCCTTGGCATCTGAAATAACCCTTAAAGTTGGCGTTCTTTTCTTTTTTTATATCTTCAAATGTCGAAATGCATTTACCTGACCATTTCTCAGATAACTTTTTAATCCTTTCATCTCCTTCCGGTAAAAAAGTTGAGTGCGTATAAAAACCTGCAATAGCGTATTTTGGAGAATCGGGGATTTTTTTAAGAAATCGTAAAGCAGGTTTAGCTAAATCAGAATCATGACATGCAGAACCTATAAAAATCAAATCATAATCATCCAATTCTTCAATTTTTACTTTTTTTAACCTTTTCAAGGTAGATTCGTGATTTTTCGACGAAACTTCGTGAATTGCTTGGGCTATCTTTTCAGTGTTACC
>JAHLWV010000268.1 GCA_019057735.1 Promethearchaeota archaeon
ACCTTTTATAAAGAGAAAAGTAATAATTTAAATGAACATAACTCTGAAAAAAAAAGCTTTTAATTTATTAAAAGGGAGACTCCTGTCAAAAAGACTAAATATAGGGTTTGGAGGATTATTAGGATTTAGCTTATCCAGGGCGAAATCTTAAGACCCTTAAGAATAGTTAAATTTATTATTATAATTTTTTTGAGACATAGTATCCATCTAGCTTATAGCCCAATTTATAAAACCAATCCCTCGCTCCAATACCACTTATTACTGCTAACTTTTTAGAGTTATAATCTTCAACAGCTATTTTTTCAGCGTTCTCCATTAACAATTTCCCATAACCTCGATGCTGAAGCTGGTTATTACTAAGTGGTTTTGCATCTTTAGGAACTAATTCACCTACTACTCTAACTTCTCTTATAATCATCGTTTTACCATCCCTCAACTCAGGTCTATGAGCAAATTCAGAAGGTTTTCTCAATCTCAAATAACCTACCAAATAACCTTCCTTTTTATTTTCATAAGAAAGAAAAGTTTCGTGTCCTTGAGATGCCTTATAATCTTGTCGATATAATTTAATATCTTCAATTTTAATTTCATCAATAAATAGAGATTTCTTAACAATTCCATATTCTCGGCATCTAATGCAATTACATTTAAAATTAAGTTCTTCTAGGTTTTTGTGCACTAATTGTCTTAGATTACTCTTTTTGCATCCTGCTTCAATTAGAAAAGCAGGTATATCTCTCATAATTCTCTGTATTCTCACGTAAGAAGGGATCTTTTGTTTTATAGTTGAAATTAAATCTATCAATTCATCTAATGAATATGACGTAAATTCACCTGCTTTCCACCAATCATATAAAATAGTCCCTTTAATTACCAGACATGGGTAGATTTTTAACATATCTGGGCGATAATCTGGTGAAGAAAATAGAACATCAAACATTTCTAAATCCTTAGCGTAGTCAGAACCCGGTAGATTAGGCATCATATGAGCATTTATTTTTAAACCAGCGTCTTTCGCAATCCTTATAGCGTTGATGCTATCTTGAGTCGTGTGACCTCTATTTACTTTTTTGTAAACATCATCTAGAACGGTTTGTATACCAATTTCTACTCTTGTGGCACCATATTCCAGCATCATGTCTATATATGGTTCTGTGCAATAGTCAGGCCGAGTTTCAATTGTCAATCCTATTAGTCTTCTTTTTGATTTCTCTGCTAGTTTTTTGGCTGCTTCTAACGAAATAACTCTACACCCAATTACTCCTTCGTATGCTCCTTTAATAAATTCTTCTTGATAGTCGACAGGTGATGATAAAAGGGTTCCTCCCATACAAACTATCTCGATTTTATCAACAATATGGCCAATCGCTTCTAGATCTCTGATCCTACTTCGCACTTGCTCATAAGGATCATAATTATTATGTATAGATCTCATCGCAGCCGGTTCATGACCGGTATACGATTGAGCTACTTTTTGATCCGGTTGAGAATCTTGCCCTGGACAATATACACATTTTCCGGGGCAAGGAAGAGGTTTTGTCATTATTGCAATAACAGAAACGCCTGAAATAGTTCTTGTTATTCTTCTCTTTAAGAGTTGTGTAACAACTCGTAATTCCTCTTCAGTAGCATAATACAGAATTTGAGCGTTCTTTATAACTTTATGATACTTATACTTCTTTCCAAATTTTCCTTTAAGGTTTGTAATTTTATGACGAGGAGTATCTGGATTTTTTACTAAATATTCGATAATTTCTCTGGAGATTTTATATTCTATTTCAGAATTTGTGAGCTCATTCATTCTATAAAGAATATTATGTAGTAAATGAAAAAAAATTTTGTATTTTTTGGATCAATTAACAATATTTTCTATAGTGAGATTTTTCTCCCAGAAAAATCTCTCTTAAATTTTCCAAAATCTTCCATCCTTCTCAAATCTTTTGAACTAAAAACAGGACCATCCTTACAAACCAATAATCCTAACGGATCGATGGAACATAAACCACATATACCACACCCACATCTCATTATTCGTTCAAGACTAGCCTGAAGTTCAATATCATATTTTTCACATATCTGGAATATCTTATAAATCATTTTTTCGGGACCACAAGCATAAATTATAAGGTTGGAAATTTCATTTTTTGGGTATTCATTAATCAAGATTTCCAATCTTTTGTGAGCAAGACCGATAAATTTAGAATTATAAAATTTCTTAACTGTAGACACTTCATCCATGATATCATCAAACTCTACACATAAGTTGATATCTGAATTACTAAGATTAAAATTTAGAAAATCGTTTACAAAGATAGCTTTGGATTCATTTTCTATAGCTTTAATTAAGCTAAAAGCAACTCTGGATGCATCTAATTTAGTGGCGAGGTATTTAAGCGCAGCATTCCCAAGTCCCCCACCAACTAATATAATATTTTTAGATCCATCAGTTGGAAGTTTAAAATAATTACCTAATGGACCTCTAACACCGATAAAGTCCCCTATTTCTAAATTATGTAGTGCATTTGTACATTCACCCACATTTTTTACTGTAATAGCCCAATTACCATTATCATCAAAGTCGGATAATGACATTGGGATTTCATCGACTCCAGGTATCCATATCATGACAAACTGTCCAGGTTCTGGAGTTTCTACATCAGATATTTTGAAGTAAAAAGTTTTGACTCCATGGCATTCGTCGATGATTTTCGTTATTTTTACTGTTTTAACCATGTTTTTAGTCAAAATCGGGAACCTCTTGCGTTTTGTAATTGTGTGCTAAACCCGTAATTTCAGAAATTGAATTAAATTCGTTTTCTTTAAGATATTTTGTTAATCCCTGATTAATTTTGGAGATAATATCATATCCTTGATAGAGAGCAGTTCCAATTTGAACAGCAGAAGCTCCTGCCAAGAAAAATTCAATCACATCTTCATAAGTTGATACCCCTCCGCATCCAATTATAGGGATATTTAAAATTTTATATAGATCGTAGACTTTATTCACAGCTATGGGATGTATTGCATTTCCTGAAAGTCCTCCGCTTCCATGCGATAAAACAGGTCTTTTTACATTAATATCAATTTTCATTGCAGCAAGAGTATTAATTGCGACTACTCCATCGGCGCCCCCCTTCTGTGCTGCTAAAGCAATTTCGCCCATATTGGTTACATTTGGATTTAGTTTAACAAACAGAGGGACATTTATTTTCTCTTTTATAGCTTTAACAACTGAATTAGTTAGATTTTTATCGACTCCTATGCTAGATACTTCAGCATGCGGGCAAGAGATGTTAATTTCAATAGCATTAGCCCCCGCCTTTTCTGCTTTTAAGGCAACATCAATGTAAGAATCTGTCGTATCCCCGAAAACACTTACAATTAAAGGGAAACCGAATTTTTTAATTTCTTTAATTTCTAAAATAAAGTTATCTATTCCCGGATTTCCAAGACCTACACTATTTAAAAACGAGCCATTATAAACTTCAATGATAGAAGGGTTCTTATATCCCTTTCTTTGGATTGGACCTATGGATTTAGTAGTAATTGCGCCTAACCCTACGTCAATTAGTCTTTTCATACTAGAATATGAAACGCCTAAAATGC
Source organism: Promethearchaeota archaeon (assembly GCA_019057735.1). The sequence continues at coordinate 3,607 of JAHLWV010000268.1, forward strand.
CGGAAGCTAAAATTAGAGGCGATGTTAATTTTAATTCAGAAATATTTAGATTTAGAGCTTGCATTACTATTATTATTTAAGAATTATTATTATTATTATTTTACTAAAGCAAGTGTATGGAATAATGAGATCTTACATAATTGATTCTCTGATAGGGATTTATGCTATTGATGATGGAGGTAATTTCCTTAATTATATAGATTTCTTAGACGACATTCAAAATTCAGTAAATTTTTACAAATCTTTGGGTGAGGGGACGCTCCTAAATGAGTATAAAGATTTTCTTAAAGAATTGGTTAATTCTGGTTTTACTGATTTTGTGTTTGATAATAGAAAACTAAAAGATATAACAATGCAGAATTTGGGATATAACACTTCTTTTGAAAAATTTTCTTTAGAATTTAAAAATTTTCGTTTTAATTTGAGTGATCAATTAAAAAAAATAGGTATAACGAAAACACGAGACGAAATTCTCTTTTTCTTTAAGAGTGTTGAAGAACAACTGATAAAAAAACAAATTAGTCAATTTGGAAGTAAGGGAGATGTAGAAATCATTCAAATCATAGAAACACTTGAGATTCTTAAAAAATCAA
>JAHLWV010000269.1 GCA_019057735.1 Promethearchaeota archaeon
CAACCGGTACTTCCAATCGGATGACCAAAACTTTTCAGCCCTCCAGATGGATTTACGGCAGTTTCTCCATCCCAATTGAATGTGCCATTCTTAAGTTCCTCTGCTGCCTTTCCACGATCGCAGAATTGTAAGTCCTGACAGTTTATGAGTTCTTTGACCGTTTATTACGCTAAGTAATTAACTGTGATCGTAAAACAGTCATGGACTTCTGCGGCGTCAATTTGCTTTCGTGGATCGGTGATTCCCGCTTCTTTATAAGCATACTTCGCTGCTTTTATAGTCGATGGAAATGCTGTAAAATCTGCTCCAGGTCCACCGGGTGGTACGTACCAAGGAAAATTCGTATGGGCAGAAATCGCATTGGCTTTCACCACCACATAATCATCCGCATGAGCATAGGATTCTGCGAGTTCTGGTCTCGTAAGGATCAACGCGGCTGCTCCGTCTGACATTCCGCAGTTAAGTCTATTTGACTTAAGTTTTGCGCAACAGTCGAAGCGGCCAAGCGGGTCCGCAATCATGGGGGCACTCATCGCTGCATCAATGGTTATAGGTCTTCTGAAATGTGCTTTTGGATGATGAGAACCATTATCATGATTTTTTACAGCAACTCGAGCTAAATCTTCCTTTGTCCAACCGAATTCATGGAAACATCTGGTTGCAGCCATCGAAAACATTGCGGGTGCAGAAGGTGTTGGATATAGAGGATGTCCAAATTGCTTAAATCCAGGCAGACCACTGCCTCCTTCGTCCATTAGCTTCTCTACTCCACAAGCAAGGGCAATATCATACGCTCCAGAAGCAACAGCAAAAGAAGCATTACGGAATGCATCCATCCCAGAAGCACAATAATTTTCCACGCGAGTAGCGGGTTTTCCATCCAATCTTAGTATATCTTCTACCATGGCACCGGAAAGTCCAGTAAAATAGTAAAAGATTCCAATCCAGCTCGCATCAACCTCATCCTTGGTGATTCCGGCGTCTTTTATTGCGCTTTGGAACGCTTCGAAGAGCAGGTCATGTTGAGATTTGTCCCACAGTTCTCCATATTCTGTCATATCGCAACCGATAATCGCGACTTTGTCTTTAATACCATGTCTTACCATATTTATTACCTCCTTTAAGGTCTCCCCCTCACGGGTCGACATTTCCAATAATAATTTTTAAATTCAGCACCTTCATGTTCTTTTCTGAAGGTCAGCTCGACTCTCATCCCAATTTCGACATTTTCTTCGGGTTTTTCAATTTCAGTCATATTGACGAGCACTCTACCACCACCATCGAGGTCTACCACGCATCGAGGGACAGGTGTGTTGAGATATGCTCCACCAACCAAGTGATCAAGTGTATATGTAAAGAGTTCTCCTTTCTTTTGGAGTTTCACGCGTTCAAGTTGATCATCAGCTCTACAGACGGAGCAAGCCCGTGACATATCGGGATATTGCACAGTTCCACAATTCTTGCATTTTACACCATACCACTTATAAACTGAGGAAGTATCACGCCAGATTAAGACAGCTGAGCTCTTACGTATATATCTATCTTTATTGATCAATTCTTTAAACTCAATAAAACTGTTGTAATTCTTTAGGAGGGTCATCGATTTTTGGTGACCGACAAAACCCATCCTTCCTTTGTTAATAGCTTTAACACCCTCTTTATTTCGAACTTGCATTAGAATTGCATCTGCTCCATCTCCATAACCAGCCATAATAATCTTGGCATCTGGTTTAGGTCTTCGTAAGCTGGCAATGAGGAGCATGAAGGGCATTGGTGTCCCCGTGTCACCTACTTGAAAGAATAAGCCATTTTGAGCGACTCCTTGGCCAAATTTCATTATTTTAGAGATTCTACTGTGCATTCTGGGGTTATTATAGTAATAAGCTGCAATTGCGATGTCTTCAGAAGGATTTAAATTATTGCGTTTCAAGATTTCGGACATTACTTTGGTAATGCTTTCCACATAAAACTTTGCGTCCATTTTAGGTTCAAATGTTCTGATAAACTCATCCTTTTCCGCTCTTTTCCACGGACCAGTCACATTCGCTGAGACAGAATAATAATCATCAATCGAAATAGGGATATTTTCTTCATCCGCAACGAGTATGGCTGCAGCGCCATCTCCAAATCCATATTCCCACATAGTTGAGGGTTCAGGTTTTCTAGTATCAGCTGCAATTACCAGAATACTGTTGATGTCTTTATTAGCCTTGACTGTATCAACAGCCCTAGTTAAGGCTGTTGTACCTGCTTTCGTAGAATCCGTGAAATCTGCGGTAATGATGTCCTCTCTCATATCGAGTACTGTAGCAATTAACGACGCTGAATCTTTTTCGGTATACACTTGTGTTGTTGAAGCAAAGAATATTCCATCAACCGTCTTTGGGTCAATTCCCGCCAAGCAATCAAGTCCTGCTTCTACGGACATTGTCAAGCTGTCCTCATCTACCATTGCTACTGCTTTAGTTCCAGGAACTACGGGAAAATCCCATGCTTTCGCAATAAGTTCTCTGGGTAGCATGTATTTAGGTAAATAAGCACCATAACTTTTAATACCAATTGGCATATTAATTTTTTACCTCTCTTATCTCTTATTTTTGTTATTTGGATATAAATTATTAATTATATGATTCTCAATTTTTTAAATTAAATATATTTTGGTTTTTAATTCAGAATGATCTTCTATTTAGTAACAACCCTCTATAAAGAAGAAGAATAAAATTTTACATTAAAAAGAAGAAGCGTTAAAAATTTCAATCAGTTTCAAATTTTTTTTCTAAAACAGTAATAATTGGTTTAAATCCCACTTTACCAAAAACATCTATTAATTTTTTATCTCCCCTATAAGCCATATTGATTCTAACGGCTTCACATCCCCACGATTTAAGTATTTGTGTAGCCCGATCTGCGAGAATTTGGCCTACGCCTTTTCCAATAAACTCTTTTTTTGTAGCCCAATTATTTAGATATCCAAGATACTGCCCTAAGTTGTTTTTAACTCCTTCTAGCATCCCCAGTGAAACAACCTGACCTGTTGATTTTAATTCAGCTATCAAGGTTATTCGTTTTAAGTTTGGTTTAAATTGTCGTAGACCAGAGGTTTCTCGCCATTTTGACTCTACGAATCCGATGTTGAACTTACTTTGAAGTTCTAATAATATTTTTAAAGTAGCTTGGTAATCAGACGTTCTATAATTTCTAATGATAATATCTTCCTCTTTAATTAAATCATCGGACATATTTTTCCACTAATTTTTTGTAATTGTATATGCTATGTAGTTTTTAAAAGGTTTAAATCAATTCTTTTTGATAATAATTTTTCATTGCTAACTTCGTCAATGATAAAGAATATGTACTCGTCAATATGAGGTATGATCGGCGAAATAAATACTAGTTCTTCTTGTGGGAACCAGTTGTCGATGGTTTCAATCATAATCTCTTTTTCAAAGTACTCTTTAAGATGATTAATTTTTACGATTATCCCCTTAACTTCTTCTAGGGAGTTGTTTTGAACCAATATTTCCAATTCTTGGCTATCTTCTATAATATTTATTTTAAGTAATATAAATTGTTTTTTGTCGGCAAAGTTCACTTCTCCCTTCTTGCTAGGGTCAAATAGTTGAATGCTTGAGAAAGAGCCTTTGTAGTCCTTACTTTCTATATGCGATACATCTAACCCTTTAAATGCTAAGTATGCTATAGCTTTTTGCATTCGTATAGATGTAGCATCTGAATTTTTTATCACATTAGAAAAAAAAGTATTCGTTGTTTTTTCGATTGAAGTTCTAAGTTTTTTTTTGATTGCCTGGCCAATTTCTATGCGTTTTTTAATTTTAGGAGATTTAATTACTTCATCTTGTAATATCTCAGAATCAATTATTTCAAACAACTTGTTTTCATATTTATCTTTTATTTCTTGAGTCAAAATTCGTATAAGTTCGTCCCCAAAAAGCTCAATATTGTTTGGCAGTGATACTATTATCACTATCGTTTCAGGTGTATCGTCATGAAGTCCAGATCGTCGTTTTTCTCTTTTTGATTGAGTGAGAAATTTTTTACCGAAGAATGTGTATCCTTTAAACTCAAGATCTATGTGATCTAAAGCGTCGGTTTCGTCTAAACTCAAAAACCAAATTGGATGATATTTAATCGGACGCATAAAGGCTTTGTCGTTCTTATA
>JAHLWV010000270.1 GCA_019057735.1 Promethearchaeota archaeon
CAAGGAAATGCTAAGAATTAAAATTATATTAACCTCGTGCCTTTTATGACTGACCAAAAACATTCTAATGATACTTTACGCGAAATAAGCGAACTTTTTTCGTTTCTTACGGAAGGACAACCATCGCCTGATGATGAAATTGAAGCAAAAGACAAGCTTATTAATTATTTTACCAAGTTAAAAAATAATAGTACAGACTCAGAACAAAAAGTTTCTATCGAGGAAATTCTTAAAAAATTGGATGATTGGGATACTCTTGACCTTTGGTTTTCAGAAACGACCTTACCAGCTACTATAAAAAGCGTAATAAACATTCCGGATGATGCAAAATTAAAAAAGGAACAAACTCAAGATACTATTGTGGAACCTACAATTGCACCTGAAAATGGAGATTCAGAAATAGATTTGACTGACATATTTAGCATGGTTTCAGACCAGTTCAAAGGTGAAATAGAAAGCTTAAAGGGTAAAATAGATGACCTCAAAAAAGAGTTGGAGAAAAAAGATAAGGATGTTATTCGTGTGGCTACCAAGCGGGAAGTACACAAAATAACTCCCAACAAAAATGTTAGACTTGCTCCTCCTAAAATAAGGATTCCTGTTTTAAAGAAAATGTTAAAACCTACCCCAACTTCAAAACAATCAATTCCCAAAACTCCAATAATGCCTGACAAACCCGAAGAAAATTCGGTTGATTTAGAACCTCAAAAAGTAAATTTAGAATCCTCGGAAGAACAGTTGACTCCAATTCCTTTCGCACCAATTGATAAACCAATAGACTCAGATAAACCAAATTTAACTCCTATTCCTAAAAAAAAACCAAAAATTACCCCTATGGTGATAGAAGAATCCGAAGACATTCCCTTTGCAGCAGAAAAAAGGAAAATTACTTCACTAATAACTGAAGAGCCCGAAAAAATACCCGCTTCACAAACCTCTGATGTAATGCCATTCTTACACGAGAAACCAAAAATTTCTGCCATGAGGATTGAGGAGATTGAAAGCGAATCAATTGTTTCAAGCGGATCTGACTTATTTAACGTATTTTCTTCTATGGGAAATAAGAGTGCAACGAAACCAAAAAAAAAAAACACTGATCTTACGGATATACCCGCAAAAGTAGAAGTCAAGAAGAAGGAAGAAAAGAAGAAAAAAGGCAGTAAAGATGCTCAAGAGACAGAAGTTATGCCTTTTATTGATTTTAACAAAGTTGATGTTAGTATGGAATCGACTTTTGATTCTCCAAATTTAGACAATATTTCAGACGATAAAGACACTTTGTACCAAGAATTGATTGCTCTTGAAGGAAAACGTTATTCGTTAGAAAGAAGTTTTAAAGATTTAGAGAAAGGATTTAATAAAGGTTCAATACCAGAATCAGAGTTTAAAAAGCAAAATAACGGTTTAAAAACTAGAATGAATGAAATCACTTCCCGCATTAATAAAATTAGAAGGTTAATTTCTAGTTTATAAAACAAACTAATCTCTTACATTGAACATTGGAGGCATCTTTAACTTATGTCTTCCTGAACTCATCAAATCTCGTACTTTTTGAATATTTTTATCGTTTAAACCGTCAAAATCAATATCATAATCAATTCTATAAAGGATTTCATCTATTTCATCGTATGTTAATCCTATCTCGTCTTCATCGGTTTGTCCTACCCAGAGACCAGCGCTAGGGGGCTTAGTAATTATTCTTTCAGGAATCCTTAAAATTTTTGCTAACTTTCTAACTTCTTGTTTATAGAGAGAAGCTAACGGTTCAAAATCTGCGGCTCCATCCCCATATTTAGTGAAATATCCGATTGCTGATTCAGCTCGATTACTTGTTCCAGCAATCAAACTTTTTCCCTTTGTTTGACCGTAGAAGTATAACGCTGTCATGCGTAATCTAGGTTTGATGTTAGCGTTAGCTAAGTTATTTTTTTTATAGTTAGACCCAATTGTATTTAAGAATTTATCGTAGACTGGATTTAAATCTAATACAGTAAAGTCAATTTCTAAGGATTTTGCTACTAATTTAGCGTCTTCTAGATCCTGAAATATGGAACCACAAGGTAAACCCAATCCAAAAACATTTTTATTCCCCAGCGCTTTAGTACATAAGGCAGCAGTAACTGCGCTATCTATTCCGCCACTAAGACCTACAATAACATTCTCGGCATTTGCAGATTTTACATAATTATATATCCAATTCTGAATATCAAGAACTAATTTTTCATAATTGAGTTCTCGCATAATGTCTATTAATCTTTTTTTTATTAAAAACTCATTTATAGGTTAACTAAAAAGATAAGATTCAAATAAGATTTCTAAGATTATTAATTTAAAAAAAACTCTTTATTATCATATAACTATATTATAAGAAAATTAGAACAAATTGAACTAGAATGACTGACTTCAAAGCAATTGTGGAATCATCGTACGATAATGGAACGCCAATTTGGATTTTTACAAGTGATTATATTTTTGGAATGGTCCCTGTGGATGCAGGTGGAGCTCGTTGGAAAGAGGTTTCTTATACTTTTGAAGAAACTGATAATCCTCTTTTTGTTACTGAGAGATCAGCGGATTTATCTTTTCAATTTTTAATGGAAGAGGTCGAAAAAGGAACTTCTTTCTATGTTGAGGATCTTAAAATCCCTCTGTTCAAAGAATTTGCTTTAACTCTTGAGGGAAAAACTGGTCATGAAAAAATGATTGCAATTATCACTGAATTGGTGAACAATTCCACCAAATATTCCGCTAATTTACCAATTATCAAAAATAAAGACGAACTTGGAACCCTACTGAGTAAAGTTTAAGTTGTTCACGAGATTTTAGATTTTAACTCTTTCTTTAATTCTTTATATAAAGAAGAAATTACTTTTTAGATGTATAAATTCTTTCTTTGAGGATGTTTTTTAGTGAATTCTTCGTCGATCCTCTTTACCATTTGAGGCCCTAAGTTCGCATCTCTTTCGCTAATAATCTTCTTTAAATAATCTCCATGTCTCTGAGAATATTTTTCGATACCTGCAGCAACTATATTCTGATCTTTTTTGATAGGAACAATCATACCAAACAAGCGAAGCATTTCATCAGGACTTAAGTTTTTCCCAATTCCCAGAGATTCATCTATATCACGGTCAATATTACGAACAATCGAGCCCATACTCAAAGAAGAATAAGGACTTAACATTTTTGACTTAAGCCAATAAGCATTGGGTTTTTTTGTAATAAAAGTGTCTGTATTTCCATGTTCGTCTGTAGATCCAATCACTCTCCAATCAGTTGGATCTTTATCATACTCCTTTTTCAATTTCTTTATAATCGGTTTGATTGGAGCAATGCCGTCTTTTTCTTCTTCTTTATTTGTCATGCTTCTGATCTTATAAAATAAATACAACTATAAAAACATAAAGAATATACCGTATAAGAGTTGAAATATAATTAAAACATCATATTCCGTCATAATACCTAAATTAATTTGAACTGAAGAAGAATAAAAGTTGGTAAAATGAAAAATAAGGAAAAAAATCTAAGCGTTGATTCATTATACGAGACTCTTCTAAATTCAATTGAAACGGGAGATCATGAGAAAACAACGTCATGTCTGAGTTCAATTCCTAATATTGAATCAAATTTTCTAAGAGCATATCACAATAGGAAAAAAGAGGGCGCATTTTATACTCGAGACTCAATAACAGATTTTATTGTTACCCAGGGTTTAGTTTTATTCTTCAACAACTATTTGAAAAAGTACAAGATCGATAACATCGACGATATTTACAAGTTGAATAAAGAGGGAAGAATAAAAATTAAAGAAAGATTGTTAAACTTAAATCTTCTTGACCCTGCTTGTGGGACGGGAGTTTTCCTTCTTAGTGCAATGAAAATTATCGTGGGGCTATTAAGAACTCTTGAGTCAGATTCTGACCGTGAAGAAATCAAATTTCACGTATATAAGAACCTTTTTGGTTCTGATATCAACCAAAATGCGAGGAAACTCTGTATTTTAAAATTATTTAGCCAATATAATGATAAAAACAATTTTTATGATTCAAGGCTCCTCTCAATTCTCAATTCTAATATCACACTTGAAGATAGTTTATGGAGAAAAAAAGATTTTAAATTTGATTTAATTATTGGAAACCCCCCTTATGGAAACATTCTAGATAAGAATCAGAAAG
>JAHLWV010000039.1 GCA_019057735.1 Promethearchaeota archaeon
GTTAAAGGTCTTTCGCCATATTCTTCTAATACATGAAAATTTATATTCGTGGAAATCTCACTTGCATGTCTTTTTATGAGCGTGCCAATTTCAATTGTATCTTTATCAGTAATGATGGTTACAACTTCTTTCGGTTTTAATTGAGAACAAGTCTCAACAATGTTTTTTCCTGCGCTATCTAATAATTTTGACAAGAAAAGGACTCCATCGCCAATTAGTTTTTTTTTAACAAATTAAAAGTCAGTTTAGAGTTATTCCTTTATATTATTTAACTGTTTATATTTAGAATTGATTTTAGTGCCTTATTTTTCTTTTAAATAATTTCCAATAGAATGCTATTTATTATGGTATTGTTCGATTACTTTGAAGATGTTATTAGTGGTTTCGAGTTTTGGATTGCCTTTGGCTCGCTTATGGGAATCTTCGGACTCATAATCGGTATTATATTAGCTATATGGGGCGGAGGTAGAATTCGCTACAAGATGCTAGGAGTTATAGTTGCCTCATTTGTATTGATTGCGATTTGCGGATTCGATACTGGATTCAAATACTTCAGGATTTTTAGATAAAAAAAATTCTTTTTTTTAATAATAATGGTATCCTTGGGGTGGTTGGGTCCCTCCTATCGCTATCCCTAATAATTCGAAAGGGATTCCGGTAAGAAAAGCCCCTACCCACAGCAAGAAACAGCTAAACATCATGGACTTAACGCTAAATTTGCGAAAGAAGATTTTTAGGAGGTTTATTACGAATAAAGCCCCCCCGATTGTAAAACAAATTTGTCCTACGTTCACAAAAATTATTTTAAAAAATGTTCCCGTCATATATCGCAAGTTTGAGCCGAAAAAAGGGACGATCACAGCTACGAACCCCAATATCCCTAAAAACACTAAAAAGGTGCGGTTTGGCTTGCGCTGTTTACGAAGGATATAAACATCGTTTTTATTTTTGGCCATATAGATGTTCCTAATTAGATCTTTATAAAGAAAAAGTTCATCTATGTCTTATCTAAATTAAAATAAATTGATATTACAATTGAAGAAATGTTTAATAATTCTGCATACAAATACAAAATATGTCAAATAATGAAAGAGTGAAGTGTCCGGAATGTGGCTCTATGACCTTAATTTCTCGAGATAGGAAAGATTCTTGTTCTAATTGTGGTATAGAACTTAATTATGATGATGTGGAAAAAGGAAGTAGGAAAGTCCTTATATTAGTGATCTTAGTCGTTTTTATAGCAATAATTAGCTTAGCTTTAATTATGTTACCTTTGTTTCCTCATTTCTAGTGTCTCTATTAGGTTTAATTCTAATGAATACTTAAAAATAAACCGAGAGATAAATTTTAATTTTTCTTTTTTATAAACCGTAACAATCCCAATTGTATGGGAGTTAAGCTTCAAGATTTAGTGATCCGAAACGCAATCGAATTTTCCAAACTTGCAGGCAAGATTATAGCCGTAGATGCCCCCAATGTAATTATGAGCTTGTTTAATTTCGCCCGCAAAAACCCGGACGGCTCCCAGGCAGGACTCATTCTTGATCGCACCCAAAGACCAATATCTCATCTTTATGGTTTACTCTTTAGGACAAACTTTTTCTATTCTAAGAAAATTTTCCCCATTTTTTGCTTCGACGGGCTCGATTCCGACCTTAAAAAGCTTAAGACTAAAGATAGACTCAATGATTTTCTATTTACGGAAAAAATGTACAAATCATTAATCCAATCTGGAAATAGAGAGATCGCGAAACAAATCGCTTTATCCCGCGAGTATATGTGGCCCAACATAATTAAAGAATCCAAGCAACTACTAGGGGCGTTAGGCATTCCATACATGAGTGCTCCCGCCTCAGCAGAATCGCAATGTGCTCAATTCGTTAAAGATAAAGTTGCTCATTATTCTAACTCGCAAGATTTCGACTCACTTTTGTTTGGGTGCCCACATGTAGTCCAGAACATCTCAAAATCGTTAAGAAGGAAGGTACGTGGTCGCTGGACATATCAAAAAATCACTCCGGTTACAATCAATCTCAAAGAAAACCTAAAAAGGTTGGGAGTAGATCAATTTCATTTGGTGGACATGGCGCTCCTAATCGGAACCGATTACTTTCCAGGTATAAGAAATATCGGTCCAAAACACGCGTACAAATTCATCAAAAAACACCGATTCATAGAAAATGTGATTAAAGAAGAAAAAGGAAGTTACGATTTTTCGACCTTGAGTGCCGAAGTCATTGCAAATGTAAGAAAAATCTTCTTACTTCCAGAAGTCTTAATGGAATACCCACATTTGAGCTGGAATTACCCTAGCGAGCAGCATACACTAAAGTTATTATGCGAAGATCACCATCTTAACCAAGAAAGAGTGGAGTCCAACCTCAAAAAGTTGGCGACGAATTACGAAAAGTGTCAAGTGTATTTCTCCAACAAAACAAGAAATCCCCCTAAAAAACAAGAAACATTAGACTCAATTCTTTCTAGCTAAAAATTTAATTTTTCTTTATAAAGGCTCGCTTGATCGTTTATGTGGTAATTAAATCCTATACCACAAAACTAACGAAATTGAGAGAAATATGGCCGGATTAACGAACGATGCGATTATTCTACAAAACGATTTAAGAGCCCACAGAAATACTCCAAGGAAAGATGTAAACAAGGAGAAAGTGCTTGACTACTTTTTTAGGTTCGAAAGTTTTGCGAATAACACTAATGAATACAAAGAATTAACCCCCTTGATCGTGGGGAAAATTGTAAAGGAAACAAAACTACCTGATTTCGTAGTACTAAACACTGTTTTTGAGTTTCTATCCGAAGCAACCCAATTCAGTCATACCTTAAGTTTAGGACTCATATCGTGGGGTTCAGGAGAGAGACGTGTTTTACGGCAAGCGAAGTTTTACTTGAGGAAAGTTCATAGGATTGCCCCTGTGTTCAATTACTTCCGAGCTATTGCTAACTTAGAAATTTTGCACAAACTCTTAAAGAAAAGCTTTTTTTGGCCTCGGATTTCCACTCAGCTTGCTTTGACTATGTTCGTCACTGACAGAAACGACCCCACTATAACGAAAAATGAGTATATCTTGCAAAAAAACCTAAGAGTATTTTGCGCGTGTTCCGCTTACGCTTTCCATATGGCTAGAAAGAAGCTTAATATTGATAAGACGGGGCAGCTCTGCACTTAATCTATAATATTTTTTAAGGTTTTTCAATTTTTGGATTTTTTCTTTAAATACTCAGTTACTCATTTTTACTTATTAGTAAAAAATTGAGAGGTTATGAAAATGAGCGTCTTAGTAGACGAGCTATTCCAAAAATTATTGGACCTTGGATTGTCAGAAGAAGAGTTGGAAAAAAAAGTTAAGGACAAAGTAGAAGAATATGGCGGCTTTATGTCGAAACAAGGAGTGTTGTTTATAATAGCGAGAGAAAATGGGCTTGATGTAAGATCTCCCGATATTGACGATTATGTTTACGATGATTTAGAAGAAGAAGTAGATTACGACGAGTTCACGATAGATATCACGGACTTAAGAGAAGGAATGAGTAACATCGTGTTGTTAGGTATAATTTTAACTTTCCAAAAAGTTCGCGAGTTCGTGCGAAAGGACCAGTCTGCCGGAAAAGTGTGCTCTTTCTTGCTCGGCGACGCAACTGGAATCGTGAAAGTCGTTTTGTGGGACGAACGAGCAGATATCGTTAATCAAGAATACTTCAAGCCGAAAGAACTCGTTCGAGTCATTGGCGGGTATTCAAAATTAGGACGAAACGAAGCTATAGAAGTTCACCTCGGAAGAAAGGGTTTGTTAGTTCTTTCTCCTGAAGTTAGTGCTAAGAAACGAAAACAATTCGAAGAAATTACGATTGCAAGTTCAGAAGAAACAACGCCCAAGAGTAACTTAGAACCTCTGAGACAAGCCATCGAAAAAAACAAATACATCAGCGCTGTTAAAGGAATTGTTCAAATTGAAGAATTTAAGGAATTAGAGTTGAAATCTGGTGATAAGTCGTTTTTGCTCACCATGTTTTTAGAAGTAGAAGGGTTTACTATCAGAGTGAAAGCATGGGGTATGAATGCAGTAGAATGCTTGAAAATGGTGAACGACGGGGATTTCGTTTCCATTACCAACTTGGCGGTTAAAGAGAACAAATACACTACTGAGAAAGAGCTTGTGTTCACGAAAAATTCGAGTGTATTGTTGATCTAATTAGTTTAGAAAATTTGTTAGTTAAAAATCGTTTTTGTTGTTGTTATTGTCCTGTTATTGAATCTACATTTTTAAAAATCTCTTTGAGTTTTATTACATCTTTTTCTGGGAGAGGTGGTTTTTGCATGGCTTTAATGTTTTCTTTCAAATGAACAAGACTTCCTGTACCTGAAAGAATTACGTGTGTACCTGGTTCGTAACGACAAAACCGATATGCTGCCCCAACTATACTTTCAGCACCATTATCGTGTATAAGAAAACCAAGAGGATCTTCTTTATCTATCATAGAGGGAGTGATTTGTTTATTCTCAATCAATTCTTCAATACACTTTTTAAGATGTTTAGGTCTACTGAGAGCAAGTCTAACAGCAAACATTATTAAAATACCTATTTTTTTTTCCATTGCAGGTAGAAAAATTCGGTCCCGGGCTGACTGGTTCAAGATATTAAATCCTACCATCATTACGTCCCAGACATCATCTTGCAGTGCTTGCTGCAACATTGAATGATCAGGATCAGGATTAAACCTTTCTGTAATACCAAGAAAGCGAATTTTACCTTGATCTCGCATTTCAAGAAGAGTGGGTACCACTTCTGAAAAAAGATAATCGTAATCCTCCAAAATTACTCCATGAAGGTGATAAATATCAATATAATCGGTCCTAAGATTCTTAAGACTCCTCTCAAGACTCTTTATAACTTTATCTGGCTTTATTTTTCCCCAAGCCGACTTTTTAGTTGACAAAATGATGTTTTCTCTGTTGAACCCTTTAATACCCTTACCCACAATCTTTTCTGTTCGATAAAACTCGGCTGTGTCAATGAAATTGATTCCAGAATTTAACCCATACCTAACTATTGCGATAGATTCTTCTTCTGTTTTTCCAGTAGCTTGACCAATACGGCTAAACCCGCCACAGCCTATGCCCATAACGCTTACTTTCAACCCCGTACGCCCAAGTGTAGTATATTCCATAATTTCTCAGACATTTTATTATTATCAAAGGAAATTGAAACATAAATTTAATACTTTAAGTTTAACTAACTTAATTAAATATCTTTAGGTCTTAACATTCTTCATTATCATTAGTAGTGAAATTTTACAATTTTTCTTATCGTGTTTTTTATTTAAATATCCTACTTTATTTTAGTCTTAAAATATTTCTAGTGTTAATTAGTAAAAAAATATTACAATCATGATAAATAAGCAAAAGATAAACGCGTACAAGCTCATCGGCTTAAAAACACCTTCTAACCCCAATTTAACGCTTATTGGAAGGGTTCTTTTTTATGCTGGCGCTAGTTACATCGTATTGATGATCTTGAACGTTGTACTATCTTTGTTTTTCGGATTTTCGCTCACAGCAAATTACATTAGCGACTTGGGAAGCAAAATTTTTATCCCTTTTCCTTATATACATAATTTAATTTGCGTGTTTGGAGGTTTGGTAAGCCTTCCGATTAATTTTTTTGTAAAGCAAAAGTTACGGATCACATACAAGAGTTCGAGGTATTCCGCATTGTTTCTCGAGTTAGGTGTTGTTTTAGGAGTAATTGGAAATGTTGGATATGTGTTCTTAGGAGTGTTCAGCTTAGACAGGGCAGGACCAGGAGACATTTATCACAGCATTATTAGCTCTATTTCTTTTGGTGGTTATATTTTTTCTATTTTCTTTATTAGCTTGAACATCGTTTTGTCTCATAAGTGCAAACTGAAGCGTTTGGGCCAATTTGGGTTGGCAATCCCTATGAACTTGTTGCTTTTATATTGTATAATTTCGATCCCGCTTATCGAGTGGTTTTTGTTAAGCTCTATTTTAGCCTTTTTACTAATGTTGAACTTTTATGTGTTCAAACTTTAATCGCTTTCTTTTTTTGCCAAGCTATAATTTTTTCCTTTAAATAAACAAAAATTGTTACTCCCAAAATAATATTGGAGAAATGATGAAAAATGACAATTTATGTTCCTAAGGCACTCTACGAGAACGAAATAGCCCAAGTGTTAGACGAAGTTAGATATAATTACGGTATGCTTACCAGAAAAGGATATATCTACGGATTGATTGCCATAGACCAAGACGCAAAAATTATCGCAATCGATTCTCGGTTCGACAGGAAGTTAAATTATTGGGACTTAAGCTCCATCGGAGCTGCGTTGTATGGTGTTGCTCGGCAAGCGCAAGATTTTTTCGAAACCGACTCTTTAGTTCGCGCAACTTTAATCTATAAAGACTTACAACTCTATGTCAAATCAATCGGAGATGTGATTCTCGTCAAAAAAGGAAGAAGAGAGATTTTAGTAGTTCTTTTAGTAGACAATCAAGTCAACATCGGCGTGCTCATACTCCAAATGCGCAAGTTTTCGGCGAAGATAAAAGACGCGATCATGCGAAGCCAAACAATTATGGAAAAACTGCAGATGTCAGAACATGATCTCAAAGAGCACCTCAGAGACTTAAAAAGAAAGGTTTTTGGGACGGCATAAAACATATCAGAGGCGAGCTAAAAAATGACAGTAGGTTCCAACCATAAAGAAAAGCATTTGGAAAAAGAACAACTCGGCATTAGTGATAAATCCGGGGCGAATTCTCTCAAGGAACTGTTGCAGTTCAAAGTTGTTTATTGGGGTCCTGGCGAATCTGGGAAAACAACTAACTACTTCAGGTTAAGGGAAAAATTCGATGGAGTAAAACTGAATCGAGGATACTCTATCGAGACCACTGACGGAAGAACATTGTGGCAAGATTCGATTCGATTGTCTTTCTATCTTAACCTCGAGAAAGTAAAATTTAACATCATAACTCAAATCGTGACTGCGACCGGGCAGGAGCGGTTTTTATCCACTCGTGAATACGTGTTGGATGGTGCTGACGGCGTTGTATTCGTCGCAGACTCCGATCCGAATAAAATGGAGCAAAATAAACGAAGTTTTCGAGAATTAATCAGTTTCACCAGCGAACAGAACGTTCCATTCGTTATTCAACTCAATAAAAGAGATTTAGAAGGAGCGATTTCTGAAGAAGGATTTAAAAAAGAGCTTGGTTTGCCGACATTTGAGAAATACGAAGACGGAACTCAAGTAATTTATCCCACCGTTGCGATCGAAGGAAATAGCGTGAGGAAGTGCTTCGAAGATCTGATGGTGCTCGTGTTATTAAACTTTTTCGAGTTTAATTAATAGATATAAATAATTATTTATCAAATTCCATGTGAAGAGGAGACTAATGGACACAGGAGACGATTTTATTACTTCAGAATTTTTACATTTATTGTTTTTTGAGCAAAAGAATCTAGTTATATTTCCCTACGTCGATTTGAAACACCTTAGGTCTGTGGATTTGTTTACCGTCGGTTTTGAGACAGTGGACATCGATTCTACCGTTATCCATAACCTAAATGAGATTATTGAGTACGAATGTAACAATTCCTATTCTCAACTACAAACGCTTTACTTCATAATAAACCCTTCATCCGAAGAACTGGAGATATTAGTAGATTCTCCTAAGTTAAGGTGCGTCATCAACTCAAAGGAAAACGTAGAAACTTTAGCAAACGGTGATCAATTCGTTTTCTACAACAAAAAAAATAATACTTTCTTAAACTACGAGTTTGAAGGTAGAGATTTATCTTTTGAAGAAGAGATACTACGAAGTTCTCCTACCACGCAAGCAATCATGGACGAGCTTCTTAAAATCAAAAGCCTTTCTTCTAAAATTTTTGCCGAGTTAAATCAAAACAATAGTTCCGATAACCTTCCAGCAATTCTTGGCGATTATGACCAGAAATATTGGAATAAAATTCTACGGTTTACTGAATTGTATTGCCAAATAGAGATCCCGGAGTTTAATCGCCCGATTCAATTTAAAAAAAAAAAAAGCTCGAGTAAAGAGATCGACTATTCTGCAGAGTATGAAACAATTATTAAGACTAATCGAAAAATAGGAAGGTCGTTTATTCAATTAATACACGATTATCGTTACGACAAAGTTAACCCGGCGAATTTAGAAGTAGGACAACTTTTTTATCCTCAAAAGCTTTACAATTACCTCAGGAATCACCATTGGAAAAAAGGGATGCCCAAAGAGTTCGTGATAAACTGGTTTAAAAAAGCCACTAAGGATTTTTCGGATCTCGAAGAAGTGTTAATAGAATTCCAGGTAATTCTAAACAAGTTACAATTATCTTATACTATTAACGATACCGATTTAGAGCGCAAAAACGACACACAAAAAAAAGAATGTAATCAAAACGAAAAAACAGGATCAGTACTTACCACAAAACAACCTAGAAATACACGCGCGATTCCTTCAATTGAGAATTTTACTGAATTCAAAAGATGGTTATTAAACAGGTTAAGCGAACTAGAAAAAATCCAATGATAAAGATTAAAAACTTTGATTCTTGTAGTATACCTTGTAAACACTTTTTTTAGGATTCTTAGGTATTATATATAAATTTTTTAAAAGCAAATAATAATAGAATTTAAGAAGAATTCTGAGATTCCTAAATTTATTTTAATAGATGGATAAGATTCTAAATGGATTCAATTGAAAGAGTGTTCGCCGCACTAAAAAATCAATCTGTAGATAAACCTCCAGTATTTCCTCAGATTGGCGATCATGCAGGATTAATCCATGATTTGACCTACAACATCATGTATGAAGATGCGGAAAAGGCAGCTGAAGCACATTTAAAAGCATTAGATTTATACGGTTATGATTTTGTATCAATTCAGGTTGAACCGAGCTGGCCTGTTGCGGAAGCTTGTGGTGCAAAGGTCACTTATCCTCCCGATAAAAATCCCTGGATTACAAACTACTTGATTGAAGCAGAAGAAGATCTAGAAGAGCTTGAAGTACCAGATTTTATGGCAACGAAAAGTTCAAAAGTTATGATTGACGGAACAAAAATTCTAGCAGAGAAAGCTAATGTTCCAGTAGCAGCTTTCATGACTGGTCCATTAACTTTCAGTCTGCAGTTGATGCCATATGAGGTAGTAATCAAACATATTGTAACTAATCCAGTCTTCATTCATCAATTGGTTAGTAAATCAGTTTTAATGATTAAAGCATATGTTAAAATGTTGAAGGAAGCTGGTGCAAGCATTTTAGTTATCTGTGAACACGACCTCCAGCTGATAGCACCCCAATATGTTAAAAAATTTAGCTTTAATTACCTTCCAAACATTCTAAAAATTTATGAATACAATATATTGCACATTTGCGGAAGAATAACCCCGCATTTAGAAGCTTCCGCTGATTATCTTAAGAAGCTTAAAGGATTGAATACAATCAGCATTGGTCCACATGTCAGTATCAGTAAAGCTCAGAAGTTATTTGATAATAAGATAGGAGTAGCCGGTAATATCGATCATAAGAGACTGCTTCCAAGTGGAACTCCACAACAAATTGAAACCGCGGTACATACGGCTATAAGAAATAGCGACGGTGATTCACGCTTCATGGTGGCACCAGGATGTGAAATCACCTCAGATACTCCAATAGAAAATGTTAAAGCTTTTGTACATGCGGTTGAGACTTATCACAAATAACAAATCTAACGTGAGATAATAGGATAACTTTCCTAGTTGCAATTTATAAGAAATACATTTATAACTTAATTTTGAACGATATACTATGTCACAAAATTAGAAAATAATTTAAATTAGGATTGATAAAAATGGAAGAAATTTCAGAAGCAATAGTAGAATTAGAAGAAGAAAAGGTTTTACGCTTAGTAAAAGAAAAACTAGAAGCAAATGAAGATCCCTTGCAAATATTAGAAGCTTGTAGGAAAGGCATGACAATGATAGGTAGTAAATCGGGTGATACGGTATTTTTAACGGATTTAATTATGGCTGGTGAGATTTTTAATGAGGCGATGGAGATACTGATGCCAAAATTAGTAGGTTCTTCAACCCAAAATTTAGGAAAGGTGGTTATAGGGACTGTTCAGGGAGATATTCATAATATTGGTAAAGATATTGCTATCAACTTTTTAAAGGCTGAAGGATTTGAGATTATTGATTTAGGTGTAGATGTTCCTCCCGAGAAATTCATAGATGCGATAAGGGAACACCATCCTCCCGTAGTTGGTTTGAGTGGTCTGTTAACATTATCAATAGAGCCCATGAAGAAAACAATAGAAGCAATAAGTGCTGCTAATTTAAGAACAGGAGTGAAAGTAATAGTTGGAGGAGAAAGGATGGATACTGATGTATGTAAGCACATAGGAGCGGATGCCTGGGTTAACGACGCGATAGAAGGTGTTAAAATAATTAAAAAATGGGTTGGAGGTGGAGTGTAATATGAACAATAGCGAAGAAATATTTAAGGCAAAAGTAGAAAGAATGGAAACTGCCGCAGCGGGAAAAGAGCCTGATAGAGTCCCAATTGGAATAGCAACTACATACTTCCCGGCAAAATATGCTGGTGTGAGTTATGATGATATGTACCATGACAATAATAAATATATAGAAGTCGGAGTTAAATTTGCTAGAGATTTTGATTGGGATGCAGTTAGTCTTCATCGTTCGTTTGAAAGTCTCACTCTAGGATTATCATTAGCCGCTTATGATGCAGATTTAGCAGTTATGGTTGCAGTTAATTCGGTGTTAGGTGGTGGGGCATCTCATAACATTTTGGGTGATGTATACTCTTCAAATCCTGGTAGAGAAGTCGGAGCGAACGTTGAATCTCAATGGGTAATAGAGAAACCACTGATGGACGCTAATGAATATGATCTCTTAATAGAGAAACCGTTTGATTTTCTTTTGGAAACTGTAGTACCGAGAGCTTATAAAAACCTCGCGAATAAAGGTTCACCAGCAGCTGTAGGAGCGCTTTTAAAAATGGGCCAAGAAGTTGCTAAATTTCCAGGATTTTTAATGGATTTTGTTGGACAAATGAAAGAAGAAGCATGGCTCCCATATTATTATGCGTTAACCCCAAATCCTTTGGATTTTATAGGCGCATTCTTAAGGGATTTTGATACATTGTCGCTAGATCTTTATAGAATGCCAGAGAAAGTCAAGAAAGCTTGCGCAGGTTTGGCTCCAGTGTTAGCAGCAGTAGGTAAAATGACGGGTAAAATCTCTTTAGATGTAACAGGTTCTAGAAGAGTATTTTGTCCAGTATGGTATAACACCTACTTATCACCTGAGAAATTTAAAGAATTCCATTTCCCATATATAAAACAGATTGCCCACGAATTGATTGAAGCGAATTTCACTCCTCTTATGAGTTTTCAAGGTCGCAGTGACCACCTACTAGAAATCTTAAAGGAACTTCCAGCCGGAAAAGTTATTATGTGGTTTGATAAAACGGATCTTGTAAAAGCTAGGGAAGTTTTAGGAGATAAATATTGTTTAGCTGGTGGTATACCTTCCTCACTCCTTATCGGGGGCACGCCTGAAAAAGTTAGGCAACATACGGAAGAGCTCATAAATAATTTAAAGGGTAATGGAAGCTTCATCGTTTCAACGGAATTTAATGGAATGGGTGATGCTAAAGTAGAGAATGTTAAAGCGATGACCGAAACTGTAAGGAAGCTCGGTAATTACTAAATTATTTTTTTTTTTTTTCTTTTAGCTTATTTGAAACATGCTAAGCCAAATCTAAAAGAATATTTATTAGATGGGTATCCATTAAGTTTGAATTCTAATATTGTTTTTATTACTTCAATTCCTACAGCCTCCATGGAAAATTTTTTTTCTTTAGGATAGCGACAAGGTTTGCCAGAATCATATGTGCATTCACCCGCATTCTGAGTAGAACAATATCTACAAGTACCATCGTATAACAAGAGCCGTTTTTTATAGGGTTTATTATATTGAGCTAGGAATTTTCCAAACTCTTCTTCTAAATCATTTGATAAAAAGCTCTTAGTGAGTAAAAACATATTCTTAATATAGAATTCTGAATGATTTGTTAACGCTTTTTCTTTTTTAATGTAAACCTCTAAATCAAACTTTGAATAGATTAAATAAAATTCATTATAGGTAGAGATAATTTTTTCTAAGTATGGGGCCACAGGGGGACAAGTCCAAGAATGCCCATAAGAAGGACATTTAAAATTGGGGGTAACACACATTTCCTGAACTTTGCGATTGAAATAAAGATTCTCGAATTTAATCTGAGTAAAAGGCATTTTTCGTGTCTCTTATAAGTGACTTTCAATTTCAATAAGAGTATTTAGTTACGGAAAGTATTTGAAAATTTTAAATTTAGTTCTTAAAAATTATTTGAATATTAGGGGATTAATTTGTTATTAAACAAACTATCAGAACTAGAAAAAATCGTGGAATAATAGAATCAACAATCATTAATTTCATTAATGAAATTCTGATAAGTTTCAGGTTTAACTTTTTTATTAATTTTTTTACCACTAATCTCATGAACTTACACCTATAAGTTTAAATATAAAAATTACTTCTTTTCTACGCAATTAGTCATGAGTATTAGCGAAAAAAAGTGAGATTTAATATAAAACTACAAGGATATCAGTTCAATCATACTTATCGCAATTTTTAATTTTTATTCATCTCTAAAAATGTCAGATTTTTTAACAAAGATAACTTACAATTAAAATTATGGAATCGAATAGTAGAAAAGAAAAGGATCTTGATTCTCCAACCTTAATTAATTACTTAAGACAAGACATCCCTATAGAGGAAATTAGAGATTATTCCTCATCGGGAAGAATAGCGAGTATTGATTTTATAAAAGGCTTTGCCATAATCTTCATAATGTTGGCTCATTATGCTTCTGTGTGGTTAGATCAGGATTGGTATTTCGTGTACGGATTAGCCTTTATGTTTCTAGATATTTTGGGTCCATCGCTCTTTATTTTTCTCTCCGCTTTAAGCGTAGTTTTTACTGTGAAAAGAAAAACAGGAAAAATGCCTGAGAAACTTATTAGAAATCGAGTCTTTTCAAGAGGGCTGATAATTATGGTGATTGGATTGTTAATAAACCTGAGTGTAACCAATTATCCCTTCCCATTAAATCTATGGGGTTGGAATATTTTATTTTTTATGGGATTTTCCCAAATTTTTT
>JAHLWV010000271.1 GCA_019057735.1 Promethearchaeota archaeon
CAAACATTAAAGAAGCCTTGCAGAAAAATCACTCACTATCTATATATGAAAAAATTGTTAAGCAGGTTGTCGATACAAGAGAACCTTATTATTAATTAAAATTTAGATGTCATGATAATGAAAGTCGAAATACTTTACTTTGCTGATTTTAAGGATATAACAGGAAAAGATAGGGAATTTTTAGAGTTAAAGGAAAACACTGTAGAAGGCCTTACTTCAAAGATCTTTAGCAAGTATAATCCGATAAAAAATCTAATATGGGACGACGAAATAAAAAATTTGAAGAGAAATATCTCTATCGTCATAAACGATAAAATACTTACTAACAAAACGGAACATTTATTAGAATTGAAGGATGGAGATAAGGTCGCATTTTTATTACCATTTGCGGGAGGTTAAATTAAAACGAATAATGAAAATGTAACTCCGTTTAGATCTGGAATTTATAATAAAGATAAAATTAATCTAAGTAATATTTTAAGTTCGTTAAAGAACCACCCCAGGATTAAAGAAACGGGTTCAATTCTAACATTTTCGGGAATTGTAAGAAGTACATCCAAGAAAGGCAAATTGGTTCGTAAATTAACAATAGATGCTTATGAAGAACTTGCAAATAAAAGTATTAAAAAAATTTGTGATGATATAAAAGAATTACCAGGCATAGTTGATGTTATTATTATCCATTTTAAAGGAGAATTTGACATATCAGATGATTTAGTTCATGTTATAATCGTGTCTTCTCATAGAGAAGAAGGTTTTAAAGCACTAAGACTTGCTGTTGAAAGGTATAAAAACGAAGTAGCCGTTTGGAAGAAAGAAGATTATATCAATGGAACTTCTGGATGGATTCATTAAATTAAAATTAAACATTAATAGGATAAGTTCAAATGAAATTTCTACAAACTATTAAAGTAGATGAGTTTAAAAGAATACTAGCTTCTATACCAAAAATTAAAACTGAAGAGGAGAGCGTTCCTCTTGAAGAAAGTTTTAATAGAGTATTGTTTAAAGACATTATAAGCCCTATCGATGTTCCTCATTTCCGTAAATCAAGGATGGATGGATATGCAGTTATTGCCAAAGATACTTTTCTAGCCGAAGAAGATAACTTAATTGAATTTGAAGTAATAGAGACAATTCCCGCAGGAAATAAACCTCAAAAAAAAATCCATAAAGGTCAATGCTCGTATGTCGCGACTGGTGCGGCTATTCCTGAAATGGCTGATGGGGTCGTAATGGTCGAATTTTCCGAGAGAGACGGAAATAAAGTTCTGATTTCAAAAGCAATAACTCCGGGAACCCATATAATCGAAATTGGACATGACATTAAAAAAGGAGAAATTATCATTAATAAAGATAGATTAATCGATTTGCCAACTCTAGGCATATTAGCTTCATGTGGAATTAATATAGTTACTATTTATAAGAAATTAATGGTAAGTCTCATTAGTACCGGAAACGAACTCGTCAGTGAATATGTAAAAGAATTAGAAGTTGGAAAAATTTATGATATAAATTCTACAATTTTGAAGAAAGCTATTGAAAATACCGGAACATCGGTCCAATTCTTAGGAATTATAAAAGATGAATTTACCGAATTGAAACATATAATTGATGATGCATTAACATATAGTGATATAGTTATTCTTTCTGGAGGCACCTCTAAAGGTGAAGGGGATTTAGGTCCTAAAATATTAGAAGAATATAAAAATATTGAAATAATGGTACATGGCGTTAGAATTAAACCAGGTAAGCCAATAATATTTGCCAAGATCGGACCTAAAATGATTTTTATATTGCCCGGATACCCAACTTCAGCATTAAGCTGTTTTTATGTATTTATCGATAATTTTCTTAGAAGTAAGTCCGGTTACCCATTAAAAGAAACATTTTCAAAGAAAATACAAGTTGGAGAAAGAATATATAGCACTATAGGACGCCATGAATTTAAACCTGTGAAAATTCAAGAAGTGAATGGAGCTAAAAAGATTTTTCCGATAAAAACAGGTTCTGAAGCTATTAGTACCATGTTTTATGCAGATGGATATATTGAAATTGATGAATTAGAATCTATAATTGAAAAAGGAGATAAAAGAAGGGTGTATTTTTTTTAATGAAAGTTCATGAAGAACATAAGAAGAAAGGACCAGATATAATTAATATTGCCTTAATAATTGTAAGTACATCAAGATTTAATGAATTACAAGAAAATGAAAGTACTTCGGATAAGACTATTCCGTTAGTAAAACAATTATTAGACCAACATCCCGATATTTCACTAATGTCTTCAAAAATAGTGTCTGATGATAATAATCAAATTAAGAATATGTTAAAAAAATTGTTAGATGATGATACTATACATGCTATCATATTCAGTGGAGGAACAGGGTTATCTCCTAAAGATATTACATATGAGACTATTGAGCCGCTTTTAGAAAAAAAAATAGATGGTTTCGGTGAATTGTTTAGGTATCTATCTTATAAAGAAATTGGTGCTTCATCTATGTTATCACGAGCATTAGCTGGAAAAATTAAAGATAAAGTAATATTCTTACTCCCTGGATCTCCTAATGCTGTAAAATTAGCTTTTAATAATTTGATCTTACCCGAAATAAAACATATAATTTATATCGTAAATAAAAAAGAGTGAAAATTTTGAAAAGTTTAAGAAAAATTGGGTTTTCAAAATTAACTTCTTTAAATGATGCCCTAAGGAACATAGATTCTCTTATTAAACCTATTTCTTTTGAAGAAGTAAAAACATCGAATTCACAAAATCGAATTTTAGCAACTAATATTAAAAGTGAAATTGATATTCCCCCGTTTGATAGAGCTGCTATGGATGGTTATGCTGTTAAAGCGGAAGATACATTTGGCGCTTCACCTAGTAATCCTAAAATAATAAAAAAAATTGGGACAATTGAAATTGGAGAACAAACTAATCTTGTACTTAAATCTGGAAAAGCGATTAGAATTTCAACGGGAGCAGTAATACCAGAAGGTTCTGATGCGGTTATTAAAATAGAAGATACAGAAATTATGGATGAGGAGGTTTCTCTATATACTTCTTTAGTACCTGGAAAAAATGTTTCAAAAAAAGGGGAAGATATTCCTCGAGGAACAGATATATTAAATTCAGGCATTACGATTAAAGCATCTCATATTGCCCTTTTATCATCATTAGGAATTAAACAAATTAAAGTAAAAAAACAACCAAAAATTAGTGTTTTTGCTGTAGGAGATGAATTAGTTGATGTTGGTAATCCACTTCCAACAAATAAAATTTACAATTCAAATAGTCCTATGATATCGAGCTTAGTAAAAACATATGGAGGTTGTGTTATAAGAGAATCGAGTCTCAAGGATGATAAAGAGGAAATAAAGAATAACTTAAAAAACTCTATTAAAGATTCTCAAATTATTATATTTACTGGAGGAACATCGGTTGGAACTAAAGATTTCTTACCCGAAATCTTACATGAAAATGGTCAAGTTATAACTCATGGAATCGCGATACGCCCAGGTTCACCTATTTTAATTGGATTAATGGAGCAAACAATAATATTTTGCTTGCCTGGAACTCCTGTGGCTGCGTACATCTGTTTTTTATTAATTGTTGGAACCACAATTAGAAAGATTTTAGGTAGTATAAATATTGATCCTCGAGTGAAAATTCTGGCCCAAATTAGTAGAGATGTACCAGTTTCAAGCTTAGGGTTTATACATCTTTTAAGAGTTAAAATTGAAAAACAAGAAAGTAGTTTCATCGCCATTCCAGTTAGATTAAAAGGATCTGGAATTATAAGCTCATTAACCCAATCAGATGGTATTGTAGAGATACCTGCGAACAAAGAAGGATTAAAAACAGGGGAAAATGTGATTGTAAAGCTATATCCCTAAAATGTTTATTCAAGTTCTTTTAAACCTTAATTTAATAACCAGTTTTTGAAATCTTAATTTTAACGATTCCCAGCGTTCATGCCTCTTTTTTAATCCTATTCTAATCTTGTTCTTCCTTTCCCAATTGCCTACAAAAAACAACAGTATTGCCGAAATTATCATTAGAAAAGGACCAACGCCAGGATAAATTAATCCAAAATTGGATATTAATTTTGAAGGGTCTAGTACGCCAGAAAGAATTG
>JAHLWV010000040.1 GCA_019057735.1 Promethearchaeota archaeon
GACTATAAATGTCCGAGGTGCCGAGCTTCTAAGAGATTATTTGTAAAGAAAAATAATTAATCTTCAAAGTTCAAGCTTAAAGGCTATAGTTTAATTAGATTAATTTATAAAATATTAAATTAATATTTTTAATGTACATTCAATTAACAAATCCATAAATACAAATTAATTAAATTAAAAGAAAGGTAGTTTATAGTGGCTAAATGGGAATGTGGCGCTTGTGGATATGTATACGACGAAGAAAAAGAAGGGACTAAGTTCGAAGATCTCCCTGACGATTACATCTGTCCAGTTTGCGGCGTAGACAAGAGTTTCTTTACAAAAATCTCAGATTAAACCTAATTACTTATTTTTATTTTCTTATTTTTTTCTTTTATATTGAGCTTAAATCATTAGTTAGCTTAAATTTAACCTAAACATCTCTAAAATTTATAGGATAAATAAATTAAATTTATTAAAAACAAACAAAAAAATAACTTAAATAACAACAATTAATCCAAAAATTGGTATTAAAAAAAAAACTATGACTCATTTAGAATTATTGAAAGATGTATGGTATGTTGGTTATGTAGATTTTGAAGTTAGGAATTTCCATGGATACTCTACTCATCGAGGTTCCTCCTATAACGCATATATAGTTAAATCAGGAGATAAAACGGTATTAATAGATACTGTAAAGCGTCCATATTTCGAATATTATTTAGATAAAATAAAACATGTATGTGATCCAGCAGAAATTGATTATTTAATCATGGATCACATCGAGATGGACCATTCCGGGTCTTTCCCGTTAATTTTAAAACACTTACCTAACGCAGAAATAATTACTTCTGTTAGAGGGGTTGATGTTTTAAAGAGCCATTTCCATCAAGAAATTGACGCTGAGGTATTCGATAGAATTCGAGCCGTTAAGAATGGAGACACTTTGGACATCGGAAATGGTAAAAAATTTACATTTGTACCGATACCTATGATACATTGGCCAGATAGCATGGTAGCATTTATGAGTGACGATAATGGGAAAAACATCTTGTTCTCAAGTGATGCTTTCGGGCAACATATTGCAACCACTATGCGGTGGGACGATGAAAATGATATGTGTGAGATTATGGAAGAAGCGGAAAAATACTACGCTAATATTTTACTTCATTTATCGGGACTTATTGCAAAAACGCTTCCCGTAGTTGGAGCATTGCCCATTGATGTTGTATGTACTGCTCATGGCATTTGTTGGAGAAAAAATATCCCCGAGATATTAGAGAAGTATAGGAAGTGGTCAAGCGGAGAAATCGAAGGAAAAAGCGTCTTAATCGTTTACGATACAATGTGGGAGAGTACAGCAAAAATTGCTAAAGCCTTAACGAAAGAAATTCGTCATAGAGGTATTCCAGTTAAAAGATTCAGATTGACTCAAGCAGATTATTCTGATGTCATTACTGAGGCAATGAAGGCAAAAGCAATATTGATTGGAAGCCCTACTCTAAACAATGGCCTTTTCCCATCTGTTGCAGAATACTTATGTTATCAAAGAGGCTTGAAACCCATGAATAAAGTTGGATTAGCTTTTGGTTCTTATGGGTGGTCAGGTCAAGCTGTACAAGAAATAGCTGAACAAATGAAGGCTGCTGGAATAGATGTTATGGACGAGTTAATTAAGATTAAATTCGTCCCGAAAGCAGAGGATTTAGATTTTAAAGATATTGTTGATAAATTAATAGAAAAAATGAAATAAAATAGAGGTTAAAAAAAATGGATTTTAATTTAACAGAAGCACAACTAGCTTTACAAAAGAAAGCTAGAGAGTTTGCAGTAAAGGAAGTTCTACCTACTTCCTTCAGTTATGACGAGCACGAAATTATGCCTATGGATGTTATTGAAAAAGCCTGGAAGTTAGGACTAACAAATTTGGGTGTTCCTAAAGAATACGGTGGGCAAGGATATGGTTTAATGGAAGCCGTAATAGTTGTCGAAGAAATTGCAGCAGCGTGTCCTGGAACTGCTACCTCAATTTTTGATAACGATTTAGGTTCAGGACCTATAGTTATTGGAGGGAATGAAGAGCAAAAAAATAGAGTGTTGAAAGATATAACAGAAAACTTCAAATTAATCGCTTTTGCTACTTCTGAACCGGGAATGGGTAGCGATGTAGCTGGAATGCAATGTCGCGCTGAAAAAGATGGAAAAGATTTTATATTAAACGGCACTAAATATTGGATAACTAACGCAGGATATTCTGATTACATCACCGTTTTTGCAACGACTGATCCAGAGAAAAAACATCGTGGTATAGCAGGATTCATTGTACCAACTGACTATGAAGGAGTTAAAACTGGACCTCACATACCAAAATTGGGCCAACGAGCATCTAATACTTGCTCTGTCGTATTGAAAGATGTGAGAATACCTGAGGAAAATGTATTGGCAAAACCAGGTAGAGGATTTATCTTAGCGATGCAAACTTTTCAAAAAACTAGACCTGCTGTCGCAGCGTTTGCAGTAGGATGCGCAAGGTCAGCTATGGAATATGCTATTGACTACGCTGAGAAAAGAAAAACATTTGGTAGACCTATAGGAAGTTACCAGATGATTCAATTTAAATTAGCAGAGATGTATAAGGATATTGAAGCTGCGAGATTATTAACCTATAAAGCGGCATGGGAAGGCGATCAAGGTTTAGATAGCAATCTTACATCTTCTATGGCGAAAGCCTTTGCTTCCGATGTTTGTATGAATGTTACCACTGAAGCCATCCAAGTTTTTGGAGGATACGGGTATCTTAGGACCTTTCCTGTCGAAAAACTGTTTAGAGACGCAAAATTATATCAAATCTATGAGGGTACGTCTGAAATACAGAGGCTAGTAATAGCAAAGTTTATCATGAAAAAATACACCCATGCAATGCCTAATCTTTTTGAAATTCAAAGAATAGATATAGAAGTGGAAGAAAAAACTAAAGAAGAAAAGCGTAAAATTGGTAAAACTAGTGATGAATTGGGCGGAAGATGGAAGTGTTTAGTGTGTGCTTATATTTACGACCCTGTTAGCGGCGATCCCGATAGTGGAATAGCTCCCGGAACTCCTTTTGAGGATATTCCAGATGATTGGTTTTGTCCGGTTTGTGGAAGTGATAAAACCAAATTTGCAAAAATCTAAACAAATAAACATTCAATTTTTTACTTTTTATTTTTATTTATATTTTTACAAAATATTAAAATATCGATTCACACTTTCTAATTCATTAGTTAAATTGAGATTTTTACAAAATTAGGTTTGTTACATGTCTGATAGCAAAATCGAAAATACGGGAATTGTTTCTATAAAGGAAAAATTAGCATATAGTTTTGCTCAAATGCCAGGTACGTTTTATGGAGGCGTTATGGGCGTAATTCAATCCTTCTATTTTGCTTGGATGGGATTGTCAACCATATGGATAACTATAGCATTAATTGTTTATGCGGTTTGGAATGTAGTAAACGACCCTATATTTGGTAATATAATAGGAAATACTCGCTATTACAATAAAAAAAGAGGAGAAGTCCAAAGATATATCCCATATATTAAATTTGGAGCTCCACTTTTTAGTTTGTGTTTTGCTTTGGTATTTTTTCCACCAGATGCGTGGAGAGGGCAAACTTCTGATCTAACGATCCAAGTTTGGCTTTTTATTTGGTATCTTGTGAGCCAAATTGCCTATGATACTTTGTTTACATTTGTGTTATGCGCTCACGTAGCACTACTCCCACAAATGACGTTAAATCAGCGAGAAAGAGAAAAAATTCAGCTTATGAGCACTGCTTTTATGTTACCTGCAATTTTGTTTGGATTTATTGTTCCAGTTATATTCTTAGCAAATCCTTCAACAGAAACCATTGCCCAATTTCAAATGCTTGTAGTAATTATCGCTATTTTTGGAATCTTCCCTTACTTAATTTTATCAAAATATGTACGCGAACATAGTGAATATATTCCCGAAAATAAAACTCCTTTATTTAAATCAATAAAATTAGCTTTCAAAAATCCTTCATTCAGAGTATACGTATTATATGACGGAGTTTCAGTGTTATTCTTGAATTTGATAATGGTTAGTTTACCTTTCTACTTGACTTGGGTTTTAGGGCCAATGGATGGGTTTAATATGCTTCTTTTTTGGATTGGACCTATTATCTGCGTGTTTATTTCAATTCCTATATTATTAAGAATTGCTGCTAAGTTCTCAACAAAAGCTTCAATAACTTTTTATCTTGGCGTTTTAAGTGTTGGGGGACTTTTTAGCTTCTTTGCTGGGCTTTCAGGTAACTGGGTTCTTGTTTCGATTGGTTTTTCAATATTTATGCTAGGTTTTGCAGGAGACTTTATTCAACATAACCCAATGCGCGCCGATACAATTGACTACGATTATTGGAAAATTTCGGGAGAGCGACGAGAGGGGCTCTATGCGGGAATAGGACCATTACTTAGCAAACCCATGATAAGTGTTGCCTTAGCGGTGCCACCAGCATTGATGACTGCTTTTGGCTTAATATATGTAGATATAGAAGGAGGATTATCAGCAACTCAAGGTTTAGCTGCAGCTTCTTTAAGTGTTAATATCAGTATGACTCTTCTACCGGGAATTGTATGTTTAATCGGCTTAATAATATGGGTAATATTTTATCCTTTAACTGGAAAGGTTGTAGAAGAGATGAAAAAAGAAGTAAGCATTTTACATGAACAAAGAAGAAAAGAATACGAAGAAAAAAAGTAACCTAAGTAAGTTAAATATCTAATCTCCTTATTTCTTCAACTGCTTCTAAAAAATTAGAATGGATTATAGTTGGAATTATTTTATTGTCTTCTAAGTCACGCAAATGTTTCTCACCGTGTCCGGTAATCATATAAACTGTTTTACATCCTCCATTAATCCCGAATTGTATATCAGATGGATGATCACCGATCATCCAAGAACATTCCAAATCAATATCCCATTGATTAGCTATTTCTTTTATAAATTTTGGATTTGGTCCGTTTGGGCTCTAAATAACGCAATAATTACAACAATAAAACAACTTACTACTATTATCTGAAGGAGTAATAACATCATCTGTATTTTTAAATATCTTTTAAAATTAAAAAATTAATAATATATAAAAAAAATTAAATAAAAAAATTATTATTCAGTACTCTTCCATAATCCATGAAGATTGCAGTATTCCCTGGCGATCAAACCTGAAGGATCGGTAACAACAAAGGTTGCTTTCGGTTCCATCCCAGGAGCTAACATTTGTCTTTTATAACAGCTGTCATTGCAGATTAGCTCAATCCACATAATGTAATGCTCTCCAGTCATAGGATGAGGTGTTCCCATTGAAATACCAACATCAACGGTAACTTTATTACCTTCAATCGTTATTTTAGGAACGTGTTTTTCACCCTTCCAATCAGCGGTTTTCTCCTCCATCAGAACCATCGGTTTTGCACAACATATAGTTTCAGGCACGCCCTGATTAAGGATTTCGATAACTTTTCCACAAACTTCACATTTATACACAGATTTTTGTTTCATAATGCTTTCACTATTGTTAGTTTAAATAATAGTTGTTTCTAATAACTACAAGTTTCTTATTTAACTATTTTGTTTAATTTTTATAATAAAAATTCTTAGCTCAGTATTCTTCGCATCTTTTTCTGAAATAATCTCTTGGATGTGAACAGCTTGGACACATAAAGTCATCTGGAAGCTCGTTTAATTCAACTTGGTAACCACATTCAAGACATATCCATATTACCTTATTTCCTCGTTTAAAGAATACATCGTCGCCTACTAATTTTAACAATTTGCCATACCTCTCTGAATGGTGCTTTTCTGCGGAGGCAATTGCTCTAAATCTGCTGGCAATTGCGGGATATCCTTCTTTTTCTGCGATATCAGCGAAGCCTGGATACATTTCTTGCCATTCGTAATCTTCGCCCGCAATGGCAGACTTCAGATTTTCTGCTGTGGTTCCATAAGTAGTAGGTCCACCCGCTTTTATCTCTAAATCTTCAAATTTTTCATCCTTCTTAAGATCCTGGAGCATTTTATAGTTCCAACCACCATGTTCTCTTTCTTGGTTTGAAGTTTCTTCGAAAATTTTTGATATGAGCATATATCCTTCCTTTTTAGCAATTTTGGAAAATAATGTATATCTATTTCGAGCTTGAGATTCTCCCAAAAATGCGGCGAATAAGTTTTCAATCGTTTTTTTCATTATTTCACCTTTTTTTTCATTTATTTATTGGAAATTTTCAGTTAATTGAATGATTTTGAATATATATTTATTACCCGAATTATAACTTTTTTACTTATAATTTAATGAAATAATAGGATAATCTAAAGTAATAAGTAGTTATTGAATAAAAATAAGAAAATTTGCTTATTATTGCTTTAATTGTAAGTTTTATAATCTTCTTTTTGTGGTATCACAGGATATCCATTTCGGTGCCAAACCATCATTCCACCCGTTAAGTTTCTAACGTCTTTAAAGCCTCCTCTAGCTAACAGTTGAGCTGCCATCATTGAACGCGATCCGCTATGACAAATCACGACGATTTCATCATCTTTATACTCTTTTAAAGCATTAATATCTTGCATTAGGTCTCCTAAAGGCATTAATTTTGCGCTTTTTATGTGTCCAGTTCTTCCATTATACTCCTGCGGTGTTCTTACATCAATCAGTATTTTTGGCGAATCATCTGAATCAAGTCTTTCAAATAGCTCGTTAACACTCATATTTGATAACGCTGGAGCATCTAGACCTCTTAATTCTTTTCTCGTTTTTTCTTCAATTTTCAGAGGCGCTTCGATTTCTTCAGAAGACACTTGACTCTTTTCCAATGTGGCAACCAATTTCCCTTGTTCTTTACCCAGATATAATAAAGTAACAGCTTCATTTAACTCAGCATAAGCTTCAACACTGGCTTTAAATCCGGGATCTGTAGAGTAAATTCTCAATTTTTTATCTTCTGGCAATTTTTCAAGCGATTTAATAAGAGCATTTAAAGGACCGGGACATGATAAACCACACGCATCTACTTCGATGTAATCGTCTGATACTGTACTTTTCCTTTCAATCATTTCTTCTATAATTTCTTCAGAAGCTCCGCATTCCGCAGCGATTTCTTCTGTAGTAGCTATTGCTGTTTTATAGAGCTTATATCCTCCTGATAAATTTTTAACGTGATATCCTTTTTGGATTAATAATCTTGTTGAAAGATAACCTCTGAAGCCTACTTCACAGATAACATAGATATTTTTATCTTTAGGTACTTCCTCCAACCTCTTTCTCAGCTCTAAATCACTTATATTAGTAGCTCCTTTGATAGTTCCAATTTGATATTCTTCAAGTGTTCGAACGTCAAGAAAAAAGCTATTATTTGCTCGTATTTTCTCGATTTCGTGCCAGTGCCAAATTGGCATATCCCCTCTAAGCACATTAGATGCAACAAAACCTGCCATATTTACAGGGTCTTTAGCAGAACCGAAGGGGGGCGCATAAGTAAGTTCTAACTCTTCTAGATCGAAAACAGTTCCTTTAAATTTTATAACCGTTGAAATAACATCAATTCTTTTTTCTGTTCCGGACCCTCCAACTGCTTGAGCACCAAGGATTTTTCCGCTTGGAACTTCAAATAACAATTTTAACGTTATAGGTGTTGCTCCAGGGTAATACCCCGCGTGGTTATTAGGATGAATGTATATTTTATCGTAATTAAAATCCAACTGTGATAGTTGTTTTTCAGATAAACCTACTGATGAGACTGTTAAATCAAAAACCTTTACAACAGATGCCCCTAAAATACCATTGTATTTTGAGTCACGACCAGCAATGACATCAGCAACAATTCTTCCCTGTTTATTTGCTGGACCAGCTAACGGTATGGCTATTGGTTGGTTGGTTATAAGGTTTTTTACTTGGACAACGTCACCTACAGCAAAAATTGAAGCGTCAGAGGTTTTCATTTGTTCATCAACTACTATATGCCCTCGTGGACCAATTTCTAAACCAGCATCTTTTGCTAATCGATTCTCTGGTTTTACTCCAATTGCCATAATTATCATATCTGTTTCAATGCTTTTTCCACTTTTAGGAATAACGAGGAAGCGTTTGTTGTCGTCACTCTTAAAAGAAACAACAGCATCTTCTAATTGTAAACACACCCCGTTTAGCAATAGTTCCTGATGGACAAATTGAGCAATTTCCTTGTCTAAGGGAGCCATCACTTGATCTAACATTTCCATTATCTTTACTTTAATCCCTTTATGCTTCAAATTTTCTGCCATCTCTAAACCAATAAAGCCTCCACCAATAATGGTTGCGTGTCTAACATCTTTATTCTCGATGAATTGTTTTATTTTAACAGAATCAGGAATTGTTCTTAAACTAAATACGGGAACGTCATTTATTCCTTCAAATTGCGGCATTATCGGAGAAGCACCGGGAGAGAGTACTAAATAATCATATTCTAATTCAACAACGTTATCTTTTTCAAGATTTTTAACTGATACTGTTTTCTTGTCTCTATTTATTGAAATTGCTTCATTATTTATTCTAACATCAATTTTAAACCGATCCCAGAAATCTTCAGGTGTCATAAGTTCCAACAGACTTTGATCCTTTATAACGTGACCAATATAATACGGTAAACCACAATTAGCAAAGGAAACGTATGGTCCTTTTTCAAGAACTATTATTTCTAAGTCTTCTTTTAACCGTCTGAGTCTAGCTGCGGTTGAGGCTCCGCCCGCTACACCTCCAACAATTACTACTTTCTTCATTTTATATCCTTCTCAAATATTTTTAGTTGTGTGATTGTGATGCACTATATCACTACTTATAATTTTCAAAATTAATTATTCCATTTAAAGAGCTTTCTTATTATTTATTTATTGATTTAAGAACTAAAAATCACTTTTTCTGAATTTAACTCGTTGAGTAGAAAAAGTTATGATTATTTATAATGCTTTTAAAAAATAAGAAAATTTGTAGAAAAAATTAGCCTCTATAATCTAAAATTATAACTACATCCACAAAAAGCTCGTAATTCTCGTCTTCGTCGTTATCATGAATTACTACCTTTTCAACTTCATCCAGTTCTCCTTTAATTTCTATAAGATCTGATTCGTGTACAATTTTAACTTCTGAATGCTTTAATTTTTTCCGTAATTCGACATTACCAGGAATAGATTTTGCGGCGGTCACTACAATTACTCTTCCAGTATATTTTGTTAACTCCAATGCGAGTTCTAAGGATTCATCTCCAGAATCAGTTATTATGACTCTCTTTTCTCTAAGTTCCTCCAAATCAGCCGGCACGGCATCGTAGACTCCTTTTCCAAAATACTTTTCAACTCCTAATATTACTCGAACACCTAGTTGACAAGAAGTTACAATTTCTACTTCTGGATTCGTGCCTAAGCGGTAATTATCAATTGCTGCTTGTAAAGCATCAGCGGCTAGATTAGAACAATGCATTTTAATAGGGGGAAGACCGTCTAATTCGTTAGCTACATCCTGCCTAGATATTTTGTAGGCTTCATCAAGAGTCATTCCTTTTGCCATCTCAGTTATCATGGAGGATGTAGAAACGGCAGATCCGCAACCAAACGTTTTAAATTTA
The DNA here is from genome assembly GCA_019057735.1 of Promethearchaeota archaeon. The sequence goes on from JAHLWV010000040.1 coordinate 9,637, forward strand.
ATATCTTCAATTATCTCCACACCTTCATCATTTTTGCCAACTTTTATATATATCCACATAAGATCTCCACAAACAGGATTCCCAACTTGGCCAATTCCGTCTGGTTCTTCTATTTCACCTACATTTCTTGGGTTCTTGAAATGGTCTAAAACTTTATCAGAATATTGAGTAGATTTCATTTTTTATTTTACCTCTTCATATTTTTTTAACAGATCAGAAGGTGTTAACGGCGACAACTTTCTCAATCTTATTATTTGATCTGGTAAGACTTCTAATAGTCGATCAATGTCAGTTTCACGAGTAGTTCTTCCTAACGAAACCAATAGACTTCCGTGCGCTTCTTCGTGGAGAAGGCCCATAGCAATAAGAGTATGGGACGGTTCCAATGTTTTTGAGCTACACGCCGAACCAGTAGCGGCTGCTATATTATGCTCTTTTAGAGTTAAAATTAGCGATTCTCCCTCAATATAGTCAAACCTGAAGTGTGCGTTGTGAGGAAGCCTTTTTTCTGGATGGCCGTTTAAATGCGATTTTGGAATTGTATCTAAAACATTCTTAATTAGCTTGTCTCTTAAAGTTTTTAATTTTTCTGATTCTTGGGGCATTTCTTTTTTTGCAATTTCAGCAGCTTTAGCAAATCCGACGATTCCTGGAACGTTTTCCGAGCCTGATCTCATTCCCCTCTCTTGACCACCGCCTATCATAATTGGATTTACGCGAACCCCTTTTTTTAAGTAGAGCGCACCAACCCCTCTAGGACCATAGATATCGTTTGATGATAGCGTTATCAGATCAATTGGAACTTCTTGAACATCAATAGGAATCACACTTTCGCTAGCTACTGCATCAGTATGAAACAAAACTCCCTTTTCTTGAGCAATCTTGCTAATTTCTGCAGTCGGTTGTAGCGTCCCAACCTCATTGCTAGCAGTAGATATAGAAATTAAAATAGTCTCGTCAGTAATTAATCTTTCAAGCTTGTCTAATCGAATTCTTCCAAATATATCCACCCCTACCCTACTAACTCTAAATCCTTCTCTTTCAAGGTATTTCCCGATGTTTAAAATTGAAATGTGTTCAATTTCAGAAATAATGATATGGTTCCCTTTTTTCTTCAGCCTCCTCGCTGCACCGATTACTCCCAAATTATTAGATTCAGTTGCACCAGAAGTAAATAAGATATCGGATGAATTGGGGGCATTAATAAATCTAGCAACTTTTTCTCGCGATTTTTCTAAAATATCTGTAGCAATGTCTCCATCACAATGAAGAGAAGCAGGATTAGCGAATTTTTCGTTAAAGAATAACGTCATTTCAGCCATCACTCTAACATCCACAGGCTTAGCAGCTTGATTGTCAAGATAAATACTCATAATTTTTCCCTCTAGATATGATATTGTCAGTATTCTTGTTATTTATTCTTCTTAAAATAAAAAATTAAATCGTCTTCATCTTTTTCCAATTCTAGTAGTTCTGTGCCAGTTCTTTTTCCCCATCTCTTCAAATCTTCTTCTGCTGCAGGATCATCGGCTAAAACTTTAAAAATTTGACCGATATCCAAACTCTCTGAAAAAGTTCGCACTTCAAAAATTGGTTCTGGGCAAAATAATCCTCGCGTATCCAATTCCGCGTCATATGCTATTTCCTTTTTTTCGTCAGCCATTATAACTACCTTCTATGTTTTATATATCTTTTATAAAGATTTTTTGTATTTAGAATTAATTTAATTTATAATTCTCCTAAGAGAATATACCTTCCATAGTAAATTAAAATTATTTATTATATTTTAAACAAGTTTTTGACATTTAAAATTCGAAAAAACACCTCCATATAAAACGACTTTATATTTTATAAATATACAGATTTGATACAATTAAGTTGGAAAATAATTTGTTGTATCTCGTTAATAGGGTTTTTTAATTAATATTTTTTAAAGTGTTATACTTCATCTATATTATTAAGTAAAATCTATAACAAATTTAAAGATGAAATCAAATGACAGGAAAAAAGAACGTTAAATTGAATAAAATCGTCCTTATCTTACTATTTATGGGACTTTGTGGGTCTCAATTTCTTGTAACAGGAGTTGGGACAATAACACAAATGGCAACAGTGGACTGGTTTGTTACCTTTGGATACGACGACGACGATCAGGGATATTCTTGCGCTGTAGACTCTAACGGTAATGCTTATGTTGCGGGTGATTATAAGATAAATGGAAGCACTAGTAATGCGACTCTAATAAAATACGATCAAAATGGGATATACCAATGGAATTTGACTTGGGGCGGACAATTTACAGACGGAGCCAATTCAGTTTGTGTTGATTCTTTAAATAATTTATATCTTGCGGGAAAGACATATAGTTTAGGTAGTGATACTATTAATGGAGATGCGTTCGTAGCAAAATACGATAATTCAGGAATTTTAATTTGGAATCGTACATGGGGTGGAAGTGAATATGATTATGCCAGTGATGTCTATGTAGATTCATTTGGGACCGTGCACGTTATTTGTACTACAAGCAGTTATGGTGCAGGTTTTAGTGATATATCGTATTTGAGATACAATAGTTCGGGATATCTTGAATCCGTCTTGATTTGGGGTGGAACAAGTTCTGAAAGAAGTGCAGATATTGAAGAGGATTCTAATAATAATTTTATTATCAGCGGATCTACAAGTAGTTTCGGAACTGGTAGTGCAGATGCTTTTATTCTTTTCTGTAATTCTACAGGGGCTATCCTTTGGAACACTACTTGGGGAACTCATAAATTGGATCGTGTTTATAATCTTGCTTTAGATTCTAATGACAATATTTACCTAGCTGGATGGACATATTATCCCTCTTATGATATGGATTCAACAGGTATTTATGATATAAGTTACTGTTTAGTAAAAATTGACACTGAAGGAAATGCGTTATGGAGTAGATTGTGGGGGAGCAGCGAATATCGTGATTATGGGACTGGAGTCGCTATAGATTCAAATGACAACATTTATTTCATTGGGGAAGGTTTAAATGGTGGTTGGGGCATTGATAACGTGTATATGGCAAAATTTAATACTAGTGGTGTTCTACTTAGTGAAACAACGTGGGGCGGAGGACATTATGAAACTCCGCATTCAATTATAATCGATAAAACAAATAATGATATTTTCGTTGCGGGAACTTCTTCAAGTTTTAATTTAGACCGAAATACAGATATTTTCTTGATAAAAAATCCAAGTTTTCCAACTGAAAGCGGAAACGGATTGATAAGTAGCGATACAATTCCAGCTTTTGGCTTATTTGTTCTAATCAGTCTCACAACTGTTATTGCACTTGTTATCGTTAAAAAGAAATTGGTAAAAGTCAATTAAAATCAAATCTATTTTTTTTTATTATTCTTTTTTAATAACAAAAACTCGTAATTCATCCAAAAGACCTTAGTAACGCGTTTAAAAAATGTTACTTTTTACTATATGGGAGAATTTTCATTAATTAATGAGGTAAAAAAATGAGATTTGTTTCTTGTTTTAGGTCTTATTTTCCAAACGCTTCCTTGATGATTTTTACGCCTGAAACTGCATCATCGGCGTAAA
>JAHLWV010000272.1 GCA_019057735.1 Promethearchaeota archaeon
AAATGCCTTTGTTTAATATTCATAGTTCATAGGGTTAATAATAATCATCAAATAAAAACCTTATAATTATAGGAAATTATCTCTTAAATCAAAGATGATTAAAAAAAAATATTCTAACTAATAATTTTCTTTTGAATTGTAAACTAAATCAGCGATTTTCTTGAATACAACTTTTACATTGTCCCCAGTGAGAGCTGATGTCTCGAAATAGGGTGCATTTAATTTTTCACTCAGATGTTCGGCCATAGGTAAAATAATTTTCCTATCTTCTGCTAAATCTACCTTATTTCCGACCAAGATTCTAGGTATTCCACTTAATCCATACTTAACAGCTGCGCTATACCAGTTGTTAACATTACTGAATGTGCTCGAGCGCGTAATATCGAATACTAGAAGCATTCCATCTGCCCCGTTGAAATATGGGCGATGTAACATGTAGAACTGGGGTTGTCCGGCGATATCCCAGAACATTAAATTTACTGTGGCGTTTTCCTCTTTCAATTCGATTGGTTCTTTTAAGATTTGGACCCCTACAGTCGGAAGATATTTTTCTTCAAATTTATTTGTAGCAAATTTAGAAAGAAGGCTTGTTTTTCCAACAGCAGGATCTCCTACAACAATCACTTTATAAATTGCTTCAGTTCTCCCTTTGAAAACGATTCCTCCTTCTTTTCGTTCTTGATCGCTCATGTGTTTTCTGATCGCTTATGGTTTTTATTTTTTTAGTTATAATAAATATGAACTTCTTATTTATATTTCTTAACAATTTAATACCTCGATTTAAGCTTTAGATTCGAAAAAGTTAAGTTCTAATGAAATTTTTTTTCAAACCAATAACATAAATCAACTCTTTCAGAAATTCTTAAAATTCTCAAAATGGTTAATAAGTTAAAATTCAACAGGTTTAATCTTTAACCATAAATTTATTATTCCAAAAAGTGATTTTCTCCATTAGATGGTCTTTAATTGTCACTGAAGTTGTATCTTGTTCGTCCATTAAATCATTCAATGAACTAGCAGAATTTAATCGATTAACAACTTGTGAAATTTCGTATAAGATTCTATGACCACCAGTAAATTCAAAAATATCTTCTTTAACTTGCTCTAAAATTGGTTTAACGGCAATTGGATCATCAAGAGCTTCTAAATTCTCTCTCAAGTCATTAAATTGGTTTAGTATAATATCTTTTTTGCTTGTTGCTGCTTCGTTCCTATCAACAGAATTCTCAACTTCTTTTTTCTTCGTAGAAATTTGCCCCATGTTTTTTAGTAAAGATTTAATTAAATCCAATTCATCTTCTAAGAATTTTTGATTTTCTATAACATTACTAAGTTGAGGTATTAAACTTTTTATATCGATTGTTGCTTTGTCCAAATTGTTAATCTTATCCGTTAGTTGTGTAATTTTGAGGTTGGTTTGTCCCATTTTTGTTATTATGTCTAAACCAAATTTTTCTAATATTGAAGAAAATAAATCCATCTTAGATTGGAACTCTTCAAAAGACTTTGACAAATCTTCTTTATTTTGATCCATTGATTCCACCTTTGTGTAATGTAAAATTCTCCAGCAAAATTAAAGAGAATATTATATAAGATCAATTTTTTATTCTTTTTATAAATAAATAATTATAGTATAAAAATTTAAATTCAAGTTTTTTGGGCATTTTATTTTACCTTACTTAACTTCCGTGATAAGTGTGATTCAATATCTAAACATCTTAACTAAAGGCGGTAAATCATTGCTATTCCGAAATTACGGGAGTTCAGATGTAGATCGAGATTTATTAGCTGGTTTTTTGAGCGCCTTTTCAGGATTTATGAAGGAAATTAGCCAAAGCGACATTAAATCTACTGCAACTGATGAATTTAAGTATTATTATACGATTATCGATACCATTATTATCGTGGTATGCACGGATTTAGATGACGATGACGCAACAATTAACTCTAAAATAACAACTATTAGGGTTAAGTTCATGGAGAAATTTGGAGAACTTCTTAAAAGCGGTAAATGGACGGGGAATCGGACGATTTTTACGAGTTTTGAAAAGGATATTGATGACATCATCCTAGGAGCTATTAAAGTTTGTTTAATAGGGACAGGAGGCGTTGGTAAGACGACGCTCCTACACTTAATATGTGGAAAAGAAATCGATTTAGAATACGTTCCAACTATAAATGTTGACATTACTCCTTTTGATGGGGAAGGACTTGATGTTCCTCGTTCAATTGTACTTTGGGATTTTGCGGGGCAATCTAATTTTAGATCTTTATGGAAAAGTTTACTAGATAGTACAGACATAGCGCTAATCGTCCTTGATTCAAGCTTTGAAAATGTTAATTACAGTAAAGATATAATTCATGACATTTTAGATAAACACTATCAGGATGTGTTAGTAATAGGTATAGCTAACAAACAAGATATGCCCAATAGATTAACACCTAAATTTTGCGAAAGAATTCTATCCGAAGCGGAAAGAGAACCGTCAATCAAAGTCCATGGAATGATAGCGATTAATCCTGTGTACCGCGAGAAAATTCTCGCAATTTTACGAGAAGCAATCAATAATATTATCCATTAATTTTGAACAAAATATTAATTTTATAGTTAAAGCATAAAAAATTAATTGATTTTAGAATTATTGGTAATTATCTGACTTTCTTATGTTGTGATTAAATTGATTGAATTTGAGTTAGAGGAATTTTCCCTTATTGATCGTGGTAAGTATAAAACATTAAGACTAGAGGATTTAACGGAAGAAGAGAGGTACCTAGTAGATCCAATTGTTGCCCCCACTTCGGGTTTGCGGATCAAGATACTTGACAAGATAGAAAGAGCAGGTTCAGAGAAATTTGTTCTAACTAGGAGAAAGTTATTCCTATTTCTTCGCGTTTTTAAAGCTATTAGTCATAAATACAAAGAGATGAAGAATGGTAATAATCTCAAAGTATTAATTGTAACGGATAACCGTCCAACTAAAAGCATTCTATTAGAATATTGTTCTCAAATTTTTGCTTACGATGGTTACGAAATTTTTCACCAGAAAGACAATCCCGGAGAATCGAAGGCGTCTGCTCCTTATGGTGCAGCATCTGTTGGTTTAATTAAGGATATTAATTTAGTAATCGTATTAACTGCTTCTCATAATGAACTGTCTTGGAATGGAGTAAAATTTTACATCGATTATCCAATGCCTATGTCGGGAGATTTATTCAAAGAAATTTCTAACAAGGCAATAGTAATCAAGGAAATAAATCTCAATCCTTTTTACAAGCCTATTAAAATTGATGCTGAGCAGATAAATAACGATTACGTGATAAGTTTGTTAAACGATATTTTAGAACTCAAAAGCTTAATAGGTTTAAAAATCGTTATTTGGCCATATTTAGGAAAAGCCAGAGGGATTGTTAATCTGTTTAAACGCTTAGGAGCAGAGGTGGTGCTGATTAACGAAGAAATTAATCCTCCTAACCCAATAAAAGTAGTTCACGAGGAGAAATTGAAGCAAGTTATGGAACAAGAATCTTCAAATATTGCACTACTTTTAGACGCAGATCGAGATAGAATTGCATTGTACGTAAAACAGAATAGCAAATATTGTTATTATATTCCAAACGAGATATATTCTGCCTTGCATAATATTTTAGCTAATCACTATCATAAAAAGATCATCAATGTGAGGACTATTCCAACCGATTTAAGAGGAGATGAGACAAGTTTTATAAATATTTTAACTGGTGTAGGTTATAAACACTTAGGAATAATAATGTACTATCTGTTAGGGATGGAAGTAGATCAGTCAAAAGTAGATAAAGCAATCCTCTATTTTGAAGATGAGAATAAAATTTTGGTGAAAATTAATAAGGCTGAACCGTTAAGACAAAAATTAACTGAACTCATTGAAAATGAAAAGAAACACGATGAAAGTTTTTTAATAGTGATGTGGGAAGAATCGGGAGGGCATACAATCAATGTATTGAACCCTGCAAGAAAAGATAATATGGGGCATATCGTTTTTGACTCTAAGTTTCCAATAATTGCGGATAAATACCCTGTACCTGCTTTAGTTTTAATAACAGAACTAATTGCAAGAGGGCATGAAATATCAAAATCAATTGATTGGTCGAT
>JAHLWV010000273.1 GCA_019057735.1 Promethearchaeota archaeon
AAAGCTTGGAAAGAAAGCCCTGTTTGCTCAAAGCCAAATAAATGTATAGGAACCACATCAGGTTCGCCATCAAGCTCGAGAGCTTTGAATACTCGTTCACGTTTTGATAAACTCATAATTTCTGTGATATTCTGTAAACTTAATTTAAAAATAGATTAATAGAGAGTAGAATAATATTAAACTAAAAAATATATCTTAACAAAAGGTAAACTTGGACTTAAAAGTAAGACCTATTTGATAATAATAATAATAATAGATTTTTTATGAATAATAATATATACAAGAAATGTTTTAGTATACATGTGAACTACAATGAAAATTCTATCAGTAAGAATAGATGATGATCTTGATGAAAAGTTAAGCTTCCTAATGGCTAAGTTAAAGAAAAAAGATAAATCATCCTACATCCGGCAATTATTAGATAAATCTCTTACTGAAGAGATGTTTGAAGTTCTCTGCAAGCAAATTGGAGAAAAAAACACCAGTGCCTGGAAGGCTTCGGAGATAGCAGGAGTCTCGCTAAGAAGGATGATGGAAGAGTTAAAAAAGCGTAATGTACCAGGGTACGATGAACAAGCTATTAAGGAAGATATTGAATATGCGTTGGATTAAATCCTAAGATAATGATAGGAATCATAAACGCTTCACCATTGATATATCTAAGTAAAATTGGGGCACTATCTTTGCTTCCTAAGCTCTTTACTGAATGTTATACCACTTTAATCGTTAAAAAAGAGGTATTAAGTAATGAATACGCACCTGAATTTTCCGTTTTAAAAGAATGCTTTTCGAATTGGGTTTTACTAAAAGAGCCAACCAATCAACAACTCGTTGATAGGCTAAAGGGATTGTACATTCATGCTGGAGAAGTTTCAATAATAGCCCTAGCAAAGGAACTACAGGATAGTTCTGATGAGAACATTATCATCATTGATGATTTAGCTGCACGAGAGATCGCCAGATCATTGGAACTAAAAGTCACAGGGACTATTGGGGTTCTTCTTAAATCCTTACGCTTAAAATTCATTGGTGTAGAAAAATGTAAAAATTTTCTTCATGTTCTCGTAGAAAATACTACATTTAGAATCTCCTCTGCCTTATTTTCAAAAATACTAAAAGAAATTGAAAAAAAAAAAGATAACTAAAAATGATAATGCACCGATAAGTACAAAATCCAATTTTATCCTTCTATTAAGTGAAATAATACAATTGGTACTAAATTTCCTTCAAGGGATACCCGCTCATTGCTTGCACGATTTACCAATTTATTTGCCATATTGTTTATCGACTGTTCAGCAGAATCGAGATTGAACAAGTTTCTATATTTTGGATCATCTGGATTTGACAATATTTTCTTTTGCCATTTCAAACCTAGAGCATTTGCCTGTAATTGTAGCCCTGCTAACGCCATTCCAGCCTCAACTTCGGCCCAATACTTAAGATTCATAACTCTGTGCATTAATCCCGCACAAGGCTTTTTTCGATCGATACATAATAATATGGCATAATTAGAGAAACTAGTATCAAACTCCTTTTCAATCTCTGCTCTAAAAGTCTCAGAGCTAAATTTTTTTATAAAATGGTCGTATGTTATGGTCCCATTAACCTCAATCCATCTATTTAATGCTGAGTAACCGACGGGATTATAATGATATGACCCATTAGGGATATTAGCAAGATCATTTACATATATTATGGGATACACGGCATATCCAGCACATCCTGATGCATGTACACGACCGTAACCATTTTTCTCTAAAGCGTCACGGTTTCCATGAGTCGCATGATCGTTTTCTCCTTGACAAGCCCAAAGCAGTTGAGAGATTTGGTGCAAATTTGTATGGTTTGGTGCCTTTTCATCAACCCGATTAAAAATAGTTTCCTCTAAAGGAATACCATCATACTTATTCTCATAGAGTGCGCGATTCTTGTAACAAGTTGGAGTGTCAAGTAAGATAGTACCCACCTCTACTTTTTTTTGAAGAGGTTCTGCAGTATCTTCTAATAATGCTGCCCTATCTCTCTCTCGAACTGCTACTGAATATAAAAAGGCATAATTTTGGTTCGTTAAATTGTTAACGAGTTTATTATGTTTTTTAGGTGCTCTTGCCCGTTGTGATACACCAAGCCCTAGACTAACCACTTTTAACGAGAGATATTGCCACGTAATCCCTACCCGAATTAAATCCTCGAATTCAATAGATTCCTTCCAAAACAATTCGGGATAAAGTTCCATAGTAAATTTTGTTTTTTCTTTATCAGTTAATCGAACCAAACCATCGCTATTATATTTATATATCCCTCCAGTGTAATCGTCACCATCAGGTAATACAACAAATAAAGAATTTGAAGGTGCTGCTTGAAATGTAGAATTACATATTTCTTTAATAACAGATAATTGCAACACACGCCCTTCACCCGAGCAATCTTTACGCCTTGCCAAACACTCTTGGAGACTCATTTAAACACTTTCCTAATTTTAAAAAAATGGTTATAATAAGAAGAGTAGTATATTACTTCATAACCTTTTTGACTTTTAAAGAAATAAGAATAAATTTAACTTGATTATAGAAATACTAAGCTAAAGTAACCTAATTCTAAAAAAATAATTATATATACAAGATATGATCTAGTATACATAGAACAATTATGAAAATTTTATCAGTAAGAATAGATGATGATCTTGACGAAAAGCTAAGTTTCTTAATGGTAAGATTAAAAAGAAAGGATAAATCGTCTTATATACGACAGTTATTAGAGAAAAGTCTTACTGAGGAAATACTTGAAATTCTTTGTAAGCAAGTAGGGGAAAAAGATATAAGTGCTTGGAAGGCTGCGGAGATAGCTGGGGTCTCTCTGAGAAAGATGTTGGAGGAATTAAAAAACCGGAATGTATCAGGGTACGACGAACAAGCTATAAAGGAAGATATTGAGCATACATTAGATTAAATAACTAAGCTAATGATTGGAATAATAAATGCTTCACCATTGATATATCTAGGTAAAATTGGTGCACTTAATTTACTTCCAAAGCTCTTTACTAAATGTTTCACTACCTTAATCGTCAAAAAGGAAGTATTGGGTGATGAAAATGCGCCTGAATTTCCCGTCTTAAAGGAGTCCTTTTCAAACTGGCTTTCATTAAAAGAACCAACCAATAAACAACTCGTTGATAGATTGAAAGATTTACAAATTCATCTCGGGGAAGCGTCAATTATAGCTCTAGCAAAGGAACTACAAGATAAATCTGATGAGATTATCGTGATTGTTGATGATCTGGCAGCACGAGAGATTGCAAGAACATTAGATTTAAAAGTTACTGGTACTATTGGTGTCCTCATTAAATCATTGCATTTAAAATTCATAACTGCAGAAAAAGGTAAAAATCTTCTTAATGTTCTCGTGGAACATACTACATTTAGGATATCCTCCACTTTATATTCAAAAATTCTTAAAGAGATAGAAAAAAAATAAATAGTTGAAATTAACGTTTATTTTTGGTTCCTCAAGTATTCATTCATTTCAACGAAAGAGCTTGTTCGAATGAGAGCAGCTTTAAGAAATTGAAATCCAATATCGTATGTAGAACCGTCGCCGGCAATGTGTATAACATACGGTACTTCTCCACTAAATCGTCCCTTAGCTTTTAAGATTTTGTAGGTAGTACTTATTCCTTCAGCTATAGTAGCTCCGCTTTCAAATAAGTGGTGAACCCATGGAACTTTCCACGAAGCAACAAAATCTTTGGAAGTAGAGACCTCAGCACAGCTGGTATTGTTTACATATATAATATTGTTTCCAGCGACGGCAGTGGCTACAGTTGCCATTTGATTTAATACCATTCCAGCACCGCAACCTGGACATAATCCGTGCCCGGGGTGCAAATGAGTTTGAGGTTTTAATGTTCTTCTATTAACTTTATAGAAGTCTACAGGTTTTTCAGCACCAAATGTTTCAATAAGTTTTTTTAGTTTGAGATTTCGTTGTTCTGTTAAATAAATTATCTCGTTGATTTCTTTCTCCATGAATCTTGGTTTAAATAAATGCTTGAATTTGCCCATAGATTTAAGATATTCTACGAATTTTTCTTTGTCAATATCTAATCCACGATAATAGGAAAATGTTG
>JAHLWV010000274.1 GCA_019057735.1 Promethearchaeota archaeon
ATTTTTGTTGCACATTTACCAATTGCAACAACCGAATCATTAGCATAAAGTTTTATTACTCTAACTCCTTTAGCTTTTCTATGAGTAATTCTTATTGTGTCCACAGGCACCCTTATGACTTGTCCTTGCTCTGTAACTATTAAAATATCCATAAGTTTAGCAATTTTTATAGCAATAACCTTGTCTTTTTTTGCGGGATTTAATGTTATATTTATCACTCCTTTGGCAGCGCGACCCGTTTTCCGATATTCTTTTAAGTAGGTTCTTTGTCCATACCCCTTTTCAGTCAATGTCAGAATAATGTTATCATCATTTACGAGTAAGCTATCAATTACTTCGTCTCCCTCCCTTAATTCTGCGCCTTTTACACCCATGGATGTCCTTCCTAATTCTCGTAATTCTGATTCGTCGAACCTGACAGCATAACCTAACTTTGTTGCGATAAAAATGTCTTGGAGAGTGTTTGAAAGTCTTTTCACGCTAATTAACTCGTCGTCAGGTCTTATGCGTTGGGCTCTTACACCCGTAGATCTAAATTTTGAAAATAGCTTCAAAGGTGTCTTTTTAATTATTCCGTTTTTAGTGGTCATAATGAGCATTTCATTCGTATCAAAATTATGAATAGGAATCATCTCTGATATCCTCTCTCCAGGTTGAAGAGATATTAAGTTTATGATCGGCTTTCCTCTAGCTGTGCGCTTTTGTAACATAATTTCAAAGCATTTTAAGGAATATACGCGCCCTTGAGAAGTAAAGATGAGGATAGTATCGTGAGTATAGCAGACAAACAAATTGTCTATGATGTCTTCTTCGCGTACGGTCATTCCTTTCTTACCGCGGCCACCTCGCCTTTGAGCGTGGTATTCTTCTACTGAAATTCTTTTGATGTATTGATTTTTTGTAAATATAATAATTGCTGGCACATTTTTGACTAAATCTTGTCTCTTAATCTCTTTATTATCTTTATCCTCGATAACTTCGATTCTTGTTTTCCTTTTATCGCCATATTTTTTATTTAAATCAGTTAGTTCTTGCTTAATAATATCTAATCGTATTTTTTTGCTTTCTAATATCTTTTCATATCCTGTAATGCTTTCATTCAATGTCTTTCTTTCATCAATTAACTTCTGTTGTTCTAAATTAGTCAAACGCGATAATGGCATGCTCATAATGGCTTGAACTTGAATATCACTTAATTTGAAGGCGATTTTTAATTTTCCTTTCGCATCGTTAGTATCGCTTGCACTCTTTATTATTTTGATAACTTCATCAATATTACTTAAAGCAATTAAGAGACCTTCAACTCTATGGAGCCGAGCCTTAGCTTTTTTAAAGTAAAACTGGGTTCTTTTAGTAATAATAATAAGGCGGTGTTCAATGTATTCGTCGATTATCTCTTTTAAATTGAGAATTTTAGGCTGTTTTCCATTATTAATCAAAACTAGATTATTTATGCTAATATTAGTCTGAAGTCTAGTTCTTTTAAATAAAATGTTTTTAAGTATTACAGGTTGAGCTTTTTTTGTTAAATCAATTACAACACGCATTCCTTTCCTGTCAGATTCGTCCCTTAAATCACGAATATCTTTTAAAACGCCATCCTTAATTAATCTAGCAATAGATTCTATAAGAGTTGTTTTATTTACTAAATAGGGGATTTCTGTAATAATTAGGCTATTTTTATTTCCCTTAGTTTCGAGTTCAACAGTCCCTCTCAAAGTGAGACTTCCGGTTCCAATTGAATAAGCGGTGTATATTCCATTTGTATTTATTATGGTTCCTCCGGTGGGGAAGTCAGGACCTTTAATTATCTCCATGAGTTCTTCTACGGATATTTCGGGATCATCAACGGTAGCCATTATTCCTTGGCATACCTCTGTTAAGTTATGCGGGGGCATAGACGTTGCCATTCCAACCGCAATACCTTTTGTTCCGTTGATTAAAAGATTTGGAAGCTTGGCAGGTAAAAACACAGGCTCTTGAAGACTATCATCAAAATTCGGCTGAAACTCTACAGTTTCATTATCTAGATCTTCTATTAGCTCGTTAGTTATTTGTGCTAACCGTGCTTCGGTATATCGCATCGCAGCGGGAAGATCTCCGTCAATTGAACCGAAATTTCCTTGAGGGTGGATTAATGGATATCTCATCGAAAAGTCTTGCGCTAATCGAACTAAAGAATTATAGACAGCCGCATCTCCATGAGGGTGGTATTTACCCATCGTTTCACCTACAATTCTCGCGGATTTTACATGAGGTGTATTGTAGAATTGATTATTATCTGTCATCGCATAAATAATTCTACGATGCACTGGTTTGAGACCATCTCGTACGTCGGGAATAGCGCGTCCGACAACGACTGACATTGCATAATCTATATAGCTACTCTTCATTTCATCTTTTAGAGAAATCTCTTTAATATTTTCTGCTGTCATATTCACAACCTAAATCTAAATTTTAAATAAAAAATAAAAGAACAAATTAAATGTCTAAAACGTTAACTTCATCGAAATTGGCGAAGATAAACTTTTTACGGGATAAAACCTCTTTCCCCATCAATTTAGTAAAGATTAAATCATTTTCGATATAACTCTCGTACATAACTTTCTTTAAAGTCCTAGTTTCTTTATTCATTGTCGTATCATATAATTCTTCAGGGTTCATCTCACCCAAACCCTTATATCTTTGGATTTTTATAGAACTTGAATCCTTTAAATTGTGTTTCGTTATAATTTCTTGCATAAATGTATCTCTTTCACTATCCGAAAAAACAAATTTTTTAGATTTTTTATATGAAACTTTGTAGAGCGGGGGCACAGCTAAATAAAGAAAACCCCCATCTATTAAAGCTCGCATATGTCTGAAGAAAAATGTAAGTAGGAGCGTTTCAATATGTTTTCCATCAATATCAGCGTCGCACATGATGATTGTCTTGTGATATCTTAACTTACTTAAGTCAAAATCACTTTCGGATTCCTCGGATTCCTCAGATTCCTCAATTTCCCCATTTTCTTTTTCAGAACCATTAACTTCATTAAATCCTTGGATTCCGATTCCCAAGGCTTTGATAATTGAAAGTATTTCATTATTTTGGAGAATTTTATCCATTCGTGCTTTTTCTACATTTAGAATTTTACCCCTAAGAGGTAGTATCGCCTGATAAGCCCTATCTCTCCCTTGTTTTGCTGAACCTCCTGCTGAATTACCTTCAACTATGAAAATTTCACAATCTTTTGGATCGTTTGACGAGCAATCAGCTAGTTTACCAGGCATTCTCGCGCTATCCAATACGGATTTTCTACGGATCAATAATCTCGCTTTTTGGGCAGCCTCTCTTGCCAATTTTGCATTGATCGTTTTTAAAACTATTTTTTTAGCTATTTGGGGGTGTTCTTCTAAGTATTGAGTCAATTTATCAGTAACTATTTGACTTACGATTTGCCTAACATCGGGGTTACCCAGCTTGATTTTTGTTTGGCTTTCAAATTGTGGATCTGGCAATTTAACAGAAATAACGGCGGATAAACCTTCTCTAGTATCAGCTCCGCTTAGAACATGCTCTTTATACTTCTTTTCCATAAAGTTTTCAACATAGGAATTAAACGTTCTTGTAAGTGCGGATTTAAATCCTGTAAGATGTACTCCTCCCTCAACGGTATTAATTGTATTAGCGTAAGTAAGAATATTAGATTGATATGTAGTATTATACTGCATCGCTAAATCAACGTAAATAATTGAACCTCCTTCATTTTTAGCCGACTCACTTATGTATATTATATCATTATGGAGAGGTTGTTTATCTTTATTCAAATAGGAAATAAATTCTTTGATTCCACCCTCGTAAAAAAACTCTTCTTTCTCATCTTTAATTTTATTATGAAGCTCAAACCGAGCTTGAGGAGTAAGGAACGCAAGCTCTCGCATCCTATTGGTTATGGTAGAAGGATTATAAATTACTTCGTTTTTATCAAAATCAAATATAGTATCATCAGGATAAAAGGTGATTTTTGTATACGTTTTTTGGCTTTCTATTTTGGTTATTTCTGGTTCTGATACTTTTTTTCCTTTAGAAAATCTTTGTTTGTAGAGTTGTCCATCTCTACAAATTTCAACATCCATCCA
>JAHLWV010000275.1 GCA_019057735.1 Promethearchaeota archaeon
ATATGATCCTCAAGATTGGAGAATTACGCCTATTTGGGGCTCACTCTGCAGTCGATGTTATAAATGCGTTGAAGTTTGCCCTGAAAAAGCAATTACAATTACATGGTAAATAGTTAAATTCAAAAATCTTTCACTTTATATTCTTTTTAGAGTATGAAAAGAAAGTTTAATCCTAAGGATATAAAGATCGGTTTAAAATTACCAACAATTATAGCCCCTTTAAGTTCTATATTTATCCGCATGGCATTTCTTGTTGATTATATTTATACTCCCCTATTTAAAATTTTTGAAGTAATTGGGCGATCAAAAAGACTTCAAAACGTTAATTTTTTACCAGAAACTACTTCTATTAGGCTGAAAGAAGTCTTGATAGAACTTGAAGATGGAGCTAAATTAGCAACAGATATTTACTTACCTAAAGAACTTTACAAAAAAAAAGGAATGGGGCCGACTATTTTAGTAAGACTGCCTTATTGGAAAGATAGTCTTAGCATTTTAGGATATTTTATCGCCTCTAAAGGGTATGTTGCTGTGATTCAAGATATTCGTGGTTGTGGGCGATCAAGCGAGTATGGAACTAATTCACTATATATGTATGAGCGACAAGATGGACTCGAAACACTACATTGGATCACTCATCGATTTTGGTATAATAAGAAAATAGGAATGTGGGGATTATCGTATTTAGGAATAACTCAACTAGCCGTATCTTGGGATAACGATAATTTACTGGCTTGTTTGAACCCTATCCATAGCTCTTATTCCAATGTATTTTGGCATCCGGGTGGATTATATCCTGTTGGGTTATCCGGAGCTATATACTTAATTATGATTTCTACTGCGAAATTGAAAAAATTAACCACGATGGATTTTGACAAATGGGATAAGGATGGATACTACAAACAACTCTTTTTCAATCCTTCGAATAGTTTTTATAACGAACCTATAGACTCTAAAAAGCCAAAGTTGTCAGATATGGCAAATTTCGATAAGCCCAAATACGCTATTAAAATGATGAATAGAGTATATAAAACAGATGTCGATGTTTCAAGGAAGGACGAGGGCTCGTTTACAAAACTGATCAAGGAAATGTTTTATAAAAGGAATATCTTTCACAACTACGACCTCTCTCCATACGCTTTTGGACTCAACTATGAATTAAAGACGCCTATGTTATTTATAGGGGGGTGGTATGACATGTTCATTGAGCATATGATGCGAGATGTTATGTTAATACAACAAAACGCTCCAGATTTTTTCAGAGAAAAGTTTAAAATGATTATCGGACCGTGGAGTCATATAAATATGGATAAGTTTTTTTCAAAGCCATTGAAATATGCTCATTTAAAAGATGATTTTAGGTTCTTCCAAAAAATCCTCCCTTTCTGGTGGTACGATTGTTGCTTAAAAGGGAACCAATCACTTTTATCTGAAATTCCTCCATTACAGATTTATATTTTAAACAAGGATATATGGAGGGATTTTTATAAATGGCCTCCAACTTCAACTGATTTGAAGTTATTTCTTCACTCAAATGGAACGAGTAACAGCTTAAACGGAGATGGTTTTCTTTCTAACAACAAACCTAAAGAAGAACCGCCAGATCATTACATATTTGATCCTTCGAATCCAGTGATTTCTAAAGGTGGGAGAAATTTATTCTTATTGAGTGGTCCTCAAGACCAGACTGATATTGAAAGAGGTGAAGATATTCTAATTTTCACCACCGGTGCCCTTGAAAAAGGTTTGGAAATAATTGGAGAGATAAAAATAATATTTTACGCTTCAACTACCGTAGAAGATACGGATTTCATGGTTAAACTAGTTGATGTTTACCCAAACAATAAAAAATCTATAAATATAGTCGATTCAGGGATTAGAACGCGTTATCGTGGTGGTAACTTGGATGAACCTGAACTAGTTAACCCTAATAAGATTTACAAATTCGAAATCGTAATCGGATCGACGGCTATTTATTTTCCAAAGAATCATAAAATAAGGTTAGAGATTACTTCAAGTAATTTTCCAAGATTTGATGTTAATTCTAATCTTGCTGGGAAAAAAAATAAAAAGAAATACCAAATCGCCACTCAAACAATATATCACGATAAAGATCACCCATCACATATAATTATCCCTGTTTTTAATGGAAAAGAAAACAAATGAGATGGCAAATCAAGTGAATTTGTTATTTCTTCGTAGTTTTAATTGGTTTTGCTGATTTATATAAATAGTCAAAATAAAAGTTGCTTGCGGGTCCAAAGGCTATATGGTCAGTAGCTACACCGAAATAACTTAGTGCTTTGAAAAAACCTTGCGTCAGTATAATAAATGCGTCTTCTCCTTCGTCCATTACTACACTTGCTCCAAACACTTGATTGCGAGAACGAATTTCAGAGATTTTGCTATATTTTTCGATTATTTCACTGAAATCTTTTTCTTTTAATGCTTCTTCTTCAACAAGCATTTTTATATCAATAACCCCTCGAGCTCTTGCTTTTTTAACATCGTCATAAAATACCTCCAAAAATTCATAATAGGGAGCAACGAAGTAAAGAGAATTTTTAGCCCGATTGATGAGGTCAATACTACGACTAATACATACGTCCCGTCCTCGGTGAACATATAATGCAATTTTTATAGGTGTGTCATGAGATTCATAAACAGGTTTGAGCATGTGGATGATTTTGTTTGAATGTTCATCAAAATTATCGTTAAGTTGTTTCTTTGCGATTATTAGCACTTCATCTGGACTTTTGGCAAAATAAGTTGACGGACGAGTGTTTTCTTCTCGTAGAATGAACATTTTTTCCTTTTCTAATTGAGTTAAAATATTGTAAATTCTAGAATATGGTACACCTGAGGCATCAGAAAGCTCCCTAGCATCCATAGGTCCTTTTGAGATTAAAGTTAAATATATTGAAATTTCATAGTCGGTTAATCCAATCGCACGTAAAGAATTTTTAACATTATCGGGAGTTTCTTTTGACATAATAACGTACAGCTATTCAAATTTGTGTAATAAAGATGTTTTAAACACTTATAAGAGTTATGTTAATTACTAGTTGAATAAATACTACATTTATATAAGATATTATTAGTATTATTTTTTATGAACCCTCGCAGGGCAAGTCTTCTTGCGACTAAAATTTTCTCGCAAAAGTCATTCTTTTCATAAAATTGTTCTTAAAACTAAATTTACGTAGATACTGCATGTACTCGGTCATCCTCCTCCGGTTTCTTCAAGAGATACTAAATAAATTATTACCATAGAGATGATTATTGCCGATGTGGTTATTAATGCTATTAGAATAATATAAAGGATGATTTTATTGGTTCTCTCATTTTTAAATAATTTTAATGACATAAGAAAAGCCTATACTATTTTTTTATGTATATTATTAATTTTAAGCATATTAATAGATTCATCTAAAAAAATAGTTTATTCAAAATAAGACATTCAATTAAATTTAAGTTATCATAGTTCAATAGTATGAATATAAATTATCGAGAAGCTAAGACCATAATAACTAAGAGCAACATACCCGAAATCGATTTTGTCGTTAATCCATATGTTGGGTGTCAACATGGGTGTGTGTATTGCTATGCTGAATTCATGATAAGATTTACAGGGCATAAGGGCGATAAATGGGGCGAATTCTTAGATATTAAAACTTATGACTTCGATAAAATTAAACCTCAAAGATACAATGGGAAAAGAATATTACTCAGCTCTGTAACTGACCCTTACACTCCCTTAGAGTTAAAGTATAAGAATACTCGCAAAATTCTTGAAAAACTCATAGGAACCAAAGCAGAAATCTCAGTTTTGACTAAATCTAAATTTGTTACAAGAGACATTGATCTATTTAAGCAATTTGAAAACATTGAAGTTGGTATTTCAATCAGTTCTTTAGATAACGAATTCGCTCAATTAATCGAACGAGGAGCTTCAAGACCTAAAGAACGATTAGAAGCTTTAAAAGAAATACACAAGAACGGAATTAAAACGTATACTTTTATTTCACCATTTTTTCCCAAAATTACTAACTATAAAGCGATCATAGAAGAGACGATGGATTATACAGATTCATATATGTTTGAAAATTTAAA
>JAHLWV010000276.1 GCA_019057735.1 Promethearchaeota archaeon
AAGTCTTCGTACTTTTCAATGCAAAGCTTTTTAATTGGCTGCAGTTTAACGATTGCTGATTCGTTCTTCTTGAGAAATTTCGGATTGTCCTCGATTACGGCACCAGTCTTCGGATCTAACTTTTTGTTTAACTCGATAAATTTCGCAGCTACTTGAGCTGTATGAGCGTGAACTACAGGCGTGTATCCTTGAGCAATAGCTGTTGGATGCCATATAACAACTATTTGTCCAGTCCAGTTCCCCTTTGGAGTGACTACAGTTGGAGCATTATCCGGATGGCCCATGACATCGCCACGACCAACATCCGCCATAGAAATTCCTCTAATGCTGAATCCAATGTTATCACCAGGTTCTGCTATATCTTGTTCCTCGTGGTGCATTTCGATGCTTCTTATTTCGCCTACAAAACCTGTGGGCATGATAATGATTTTATCATTCTTCTTCAATACACCTGTTTCTACTCTTCCAACAGGAACGACTCCAGTACCTTTAATACTATATGCGTCTTGAATAGGAACGCGTAATGGTTTGCCAGTAGGTTTTGGAGGGAGTTCAAAGTTATCAATCGCTTCAATTAAGGTTGGACCGTCGTACCATGAAAGTTTATCCGTTTTTTCCGTCAAATTCTCTGCTTTAATACCACTAACAGGTACAAATGGAATTTTTTTGACTGGAAAACCGATATTTTTTAGGAGATCAGAGACGGCCTCTTTTACATCATTATAACGCGCTTCGCTATAATCATAAGCGTCTGCTTTATTAACAGCAACAACTAATTGTTTAACACCTAGAGTTTGAGCTAAATAAGCATGTTCTCGAGTTTGACCATTTGCGGCAATTCCGACTTCCATTTCACCTTTCTTTCCAGAAACGACTAAAATTGCAGCGTCGGCTTGAGAGGCACCAGTAATCATGTTCTTTACAAAGTCAGCATGACCCGGAGCGTCAATAATGGTGAAATATTTTGAATTAGTTTCGAATTTTCGGAATGCTAAATCAATAGTAATACCACGTGCTCGCTCTTCTTTTAATCTGTCAAAAACATAAGCGTATGACCAAGATTCTCTATCGTTTTCTTTTGCTAACTTCTCAAGCTCTCGTGCTTCTCGATCTGTTACAGCTCCAGTTTTAATGAGCATTGCGCCCATCATGGTGGACTTGCCGTGATCTATATGACCTATTATAACCAGATTTAAATGTGGTTTATCAGTTGGCATTTTAAATCAATTTCCTCTACTTATTATTAAGTTTGATAATTTAATATGAAATTATAAAATATAATTTTAGATTAAATGATAACTACCTTAATGATATCAAATATATATTTTTTACTATAAATTCTAGGATTAGTTCGAAAGGAAGCACTAGATAAAATTGTTGAGTAAAAGTTGATTTATCTTTACGAATATTCTAATAAGTAACATATCCCCCTTTTAGATCTGAGTATAATTCTTCTTTATTTTTTCTTAGAAAGTCGAAAATTTGATGAATTTCTTTCGAGTAATTAACTTTATTCCCTTCATTGGTAATGGTTTCAGTTTCAATTTTTTCTTTTAAAAATTGATCGAAAACGGCATTTATCTCATATATGTTTATTCGCGTTTCTTTAAAGTAATCTAATAAGTGATGCAAGTAATATGCTTTAACATATGAATTGTGGTTATAGTGTTCCTCTAAATCTTTCTGATGAAAAAAATTCAACTGCTTTGCTACAGTACTTTCGTGTTCGTCTACACAAAATTCTTTATTACTCCCAGCAAATGCCCAAGAAGTTCCATAATCGATGTGTCTATTTACAAAATCAGCGATAAATTTGTTAATTCCCGCCTTTTTTGCCCATTTACTGTGCACGATCCAGTTAGGTATTTTTAGATCACTTTTTATTTGGTTCTATACTATAATTTTGATAGAGAATAGTAAAAAAAAACCTTTTTCTTATATTTGTTTAATAAAAGTAAAAAGTTATAGTTCGCTAAATTACATAGTAATAACAAAAAAAATAAAAAGCTTGTAGATATCATGGTCAAGAATAGAAATCCGTTTCCTAAGGAAGGTATGTTTATCATGGGGCGAGTTGTTGATATTCAAAAACAATATATATATGTAGACTTACCGGATTACGATGGGCTCCCATCAGAAGAAACTGCGAGAGGAATGATCCATATTAGTGAAATTTCAAGTAGATGGGTTAGGAATATTAGAAGTATCGTGAGAATTGGTCAGAGAGTAGTATTGAGAGTTGTGAAAGTTGTTTCTGATAAAGGACAAATTGATCTCTCTTTAAGACGAGTCAATTCTGCCCAGAAAGCTTTAATAGCAAAAGAACATAAATATGCAAATAAATTTGAGATTCTCCTGGAGTTTTTAACGGAAACGGAAGGAATTGATCTAACCTTAGATCAAACTTACGAGTCAATAGGTTGGCCTATAAAAGAACAATTTGATTTTTATCAAGAAGCTATTGAAGCACTAAAAGAAGAGGGGGAAGAACTTTTAAATGAACTTACAGACATTCCGGATCATGTTAGAGATGCTTTTTTGAAAATTGTTGATGAAAATGTTGAGATTTCTACAGTAGGTATAATCGGTAAAATAAAACTTATCAATATAAGTGGGGATGGGGTTGTTAAAGTAAAAGAAACATTGAATGAAGTTGTAAATATAATCGATGAGCCAGTAGAAACGCGTAAATTAACTATATCATATTTAGGTGCGCCTTATTATAGATTAGAAATTGTTACTAAAGATTACCTCGACGCAGAAAGTATTCTATCAGACGCCCTTGAAGTCCTTGAATCATCCACTCAAAAAACAGGTGGTTCATTTGAATTTATTAGAGATTAAAACTTAACATTTTTTTTATAACTAGAACGATGACGAAATACCTTCAAAAATGTAGTAAATGTGGAGAATATGGATTGATCAACGCAAAATCGGTGTGTAAGCACTGCAAAGGCACATTAGTTAACCCATTTCCTCCAAAATACTCTCCTATTGATAAATATGCAAAATATCGACTTGTATACTTTAAAGAGGAGTTTAAAAAAAGGGTTAATGAAAGTTAAGATAGTTCGATTTTTTCTGCTATTTTTTCGTAAATGAGGATTTTCGCATTCTTATAAGGCATGTTAGTAATATCATTTACCTGAAAGGGTCCATAATTAATAAGGTCAATCCCTACTAAAGGCGGAGAAGGTTCGTTAAACCTAATAAGCGTGTAATTGTATTTTACCTCGCTGTAAGGTTGATTATTCTCTGCTGTTTCAAGTTGAGCATTACTATTTGTATCAATTGAATATTCCTCAGCGGATTCCTCGATAGGGGGGGTATTTTCAAGTTTTTCATCGTCTACGAGAATCTCTTCTAGCTCAAGTGGTTTTTGATCCTCGTAGAGAGCAAGCTTTTTAAGTTTTTTATATCCCTTAATCGTGCTAACTAAATTTTGAAAGAATAATCTTTCTGCCTCGATTACATCATTATGATCTATATCTTTAAGAGATAGAGCGAAATTAAGTATTTTCACTTCCCGGATTTTTAAGAAGTCGTTAAATAAATAAGTGAAACGCTCCTTGTATGAGTTAAACAATGACAATTCAACTACGGGTTTTTCCTCTATCTGATATTTGGTAATATAGCTTATACTTTTTTTGTAATTGTCAAATATTTCTTGAGTTAAATGAGTCAACTCGGGTTGCTCAAATTCTTTAAGCCAATGTTGATAAAGTTTATCGTAATCCTTTTTTAAATCCATAAGTCTCAGATAATTGAAATATGTTATAATAATGAAGGATAGGACCAAATATTATTTTATCCTAAATCATTTTGGCAACTTCTTTACACAATAAAAAAACTGCGAAGTGGTAAGGAACTTCTATTACTTCACCTTTGACATAGGGACCAAACGATTCTCCCTTGATTGTAGTAATTGGTAATTTTCTTTCCACTATTTCTAATTTGTGAGTCAAATTTTTCTTACTTTTAAACACGATTGGATCTAACTTCTCATTAGATTCATCTAAAGGATTAAAATCATCAAGTTCATTTAATTCAATTTCTTGAACTTTAAATCCTGTTTTTCCATGTAAAGACCC
>JAHLWV010000041.1 GCA_019057735.1 Promethearchaeota archaeon
AGAAACGCACTTGTGTTGATTCTGATTGCATTCTATTTTTATATAAGCATAGTTGTGATGATACTACCAGCTATTTTTAGTCCAATCTGAGTTTAGATAATTTTTCTTTCAGATTAATTAGTTTTTTCATCGCTTCAACAGGGGTTAAAGAATTAAGATCGATATCTTTAAGGATTTTTATCAGTTCTTTAACTTCGTCGTCAGGTAGCGTTTCTCTCATGATTTTCGGTTTAAAAAAAGTTGTCTGCACATATTTTTTTTCTTTTTTAACATCATTATTTTGGCTGGTATCTAATTGAATAGCTGAATTCACCCCACTGCTTAGGGTGTTCTGTACTTCACTCTCAGTTTTTTCTAGTTTCTGGTTTATGAGAATCAATTCATCCTCACATTCAGATATTTTGTTTTGCTTTAATTCTAAGTCTAAGTTCAGTTTATCCAGATGTTTTTGTTTTTCTAAGATAAATTTATCATAATATTTCCCCTGTATAACCTCATTACCGTTATCCTTAACAGTTGCTTTAAACGGATCTTTTTCTTCGATTTGATCTAGAATCTCGAACGCTCTTATAATGACATCATCCGGAATTCCAGCAAGTTTTGCGACGTGAATTCCATAAGATTTATCAGTGCTTCCCGATTTTAGTTTGCGAATGAAATTTATGCTTCCATCCTCATTTTCAATAATATCTAGGTGATAATTTTTAACTCGAGGTAAATCGATTTCTGTTAACTGGTGATAATGTGTACTAAAAAGAGTTTTTGCTTTTAATTCGTGTAATTTTTCTAATGTGGCTAATGCAATACTCTGGCCATCACTAGTGCTCGTGCCTCTACCTAACTCATCAATGATTACTAGGCTTTTTTCTGTCACAAAATTCAAGATTTTCGCGGTTTCTGTCATTTCAATCATAAAAGTGCTTAATTTTCTGGCTAAATCGTCAGATGCGCCAATACGAGTGAAAATGTGGTCAATTATTCCAAGAGTCGCAGATTTTGCCGGTACAAAGCTCCCCATTTGAGCAATAATACAGATTAGCGCAACTTGTCTGAGGTAGGTACTCTTACCTGCCATATTTGGACCAGTAATGATTAACACCTGTTCTTTATTCGTATCCATAAAACAATCGTTTGGTATAAACCTATCGGAGATATTAATTTGCTCTACTACAGGGTGTCTTCCCTCTTTAATCAGGATAATATCTTCAGTATTCATCTTAGGTTTACAATAATTGTATTTCTCAGCTACTTCCGCAAAGCATGCAAAAACATCAATAAAAGCTATATTTCTAGCCGTTTCTAATATCTCTGATGTTTTTCCTGCAACATTCTCTCTTATGGTACAGAAGATGTCGTATTCTATTTCGCTTATTTGTTCTTCAGCCTGAACGATTTTTTCTTCAAGTTTTTTTAGCTGGCTAGTTGTATATCTCCTAGCGTTTTTAAGCGTTTGTCGTTCTATATATTCATCTGGTATTCTTGGAATTTCTTTTAGAGTTCTAAAAGTGATTTGAATATAATAACCTAATATGTTGTTGTGCCCTACTTTAAAACCGGAATTTAACTTCCATCTCTCCCTCTGTGTTTTTTCATATTCAAGAACGTAATTCTTACCATTTTGAAGTATGTCTCTTAGTTCATCGATCTTATCATTGAACCCCGTTTTGATAAGGTTACCCTCCTTTACAGTAGTTGGAGGATTATCTTTTATAGAAACCTCTATTACGGTTCTCGTTTCCTGAAAATCTTTGATTTTGTTGTTGAAGTTTGAAATTTCGGGAATTTTAGTTTTTTCTAATATGTTTTTAATGTTGGGTATTCTTTCCAATGCGCACTTGATGTTTATCAAATCGCGGGCATTGCTATTTCTAGCATAATTAATTCGGTTTATGAATCTTTCAAGGTCACCTATTACCTTTAATTCTTCTCTTAATTCCGATCTTAAGAAAACGTCGTCCTTAAATTTCTGAACGATATTAATTCTTTGGTTTATTTCATTTAAATCTGTTAAGGGTTGGAGTATAATTTTCTTCAATAATCGAGACCCCATAGGCGTATGTGTCTGATTAAAAATCGAATATAACGTGGAATCTCTCCCCTTTTTCCATAGAGAGTTAACTAACTCTAAGTTCCTCTGTGTTATATAATCTACGTGTAATATTTTTTCTTCTCGAATATAGTTTATCTTGAAAAGGTTGGGAATTACATCTCTCTGAGTTTCTTTTAAAAATGCTAGTATTCCTCCCGAAGCTTGAACTGCTAATTCACGACTTTCTAAATCAAAACTGTTTAAATTTGATACATTGAAATGTCTCCTGAGAAGATCATATGATTCATCAAATTCAAAAACTGTATCCTCGTAAGTTTTAATTAAAGCATTGTTCAAATCTGATAATAGCATAAAAAGGCGTTCGTCCTTTTTTATTGTAGTAGGTATGATCAATTCTACTGGATCGTATTGAGAATATGTGCTTAGTATTTTTTCAATAGGATCTTGTTCCTTTTTTAAAAATTCAGTTGTTAAGAATTCGCCTGTAGAAAGGTCTACGAACGCGATACCAAATCCCTTTCTTTCCTTAACAATCGAACAAATGTAGTTGTTCTCGTTTGATTTTAACATATCAGATTCAATGATGGTTCCAGGAGACAGTATTCGTACCACCCCCCGCTTTACGATCCTACCCTTAACTGTAGCAGGATCCTCTAGTTGATCGACGACAACGACAGTTTGGCCTAAATTCACTAAATTTTTTAAATAATTACCTGCGTGGTGAGGAATTCCAGCAAGAGGATACGCATCTTTTCCTATTTTTCGTTTAGTTAGAGTGATGCCCAAAAGTTTAGAAACTCTCACAGCATCATCATAAAAAAACTCGTAGAAATCTCCCATTCGATAGGCAATAATATGATCGGGGTACTTATCTTTATGATTCTGTTTAACACTGTACCAATGTTTCATCATCGGTGTTAAATCTTTAAAGTTCCTATCAACTATCGAATCTTCATTAGGCATTATAACAAAAGAATCAATTTTTAAAATTAAATATTACAAGAGTATAAGTTTTTAAAGGAAATATATAATTTCTATTAGAAAATTAATAATATTTAAATTAAAATTATAAAATATCTAGGGATTGAGAATAATGTTTGGAGAAGATATCATTTTATATGAATTGAAGGGAAAAGTTGCAAATATTGTATTAAATAGACCAGCAGCAGCTCATTCTTTTAATTTGGATTTAATGAAAAAATTATATACTACGCTCATAGAAGCCGATAAAGATGAAAGAGTTAAGTGTATATTATTGAAAAGTACCGGTAAACGAATGTTCAGTGCCGGAATTGATATCAAATCTAAATCTCTTGAGGATAACAAAGAATATTTCGAAGAAATGAAGGTTTATGGGAGATCCATCACACAAAAAATGTTAATTATGAAAAAACCAATAATCGTTCAAGTCCAAGGCACCGCTATCGGGTTTGGGATGGAACTAATAATGGCATCTGACTTACGAATATTTGCTGATAGACCAAAAAACGAAATGTTCTTTAGAATGCCAGAAATAGCAATTTCTATATATCCTCAAACAGGAGCGACAATTCTACCCTTGCTAGCGTTTGGTCTTTCATATGCTAAGAAAATTTTATTTACCGCTGATGAATTCGGATTGGACGACCTTAAAAAATTTAATTTCCCGACAAGAATTTTCCCTTTAGACAAATTAGAAATAGAAACTAAGAAATTTATGAGAACTTTTAGTAAGAGAATGGATTCTTTTACATTCTTGATTAAATCCTCTTTAAATATTATGAACACGAAATATATTGAGAGATGGTACGATCTAGAGGACGAATGCGGAAAAATAGCTTACGATAAAAAAACAATGAAGGAACTTGATGAGTTTATAAAAAACTTATATAGAAAATATCCGTAGATGCCAAATAAATTTCAAAATTTCCTTATTTTTGTGTTTTAATGTGTTTTTCAAGCCATATAAACATATCTTGAAAAACTTGTAATCTGCTTTTTTCATTCCATAATTCGTGAAGAAGTCCGTCGTATTCCCGGTATGTCTTATCAGTACTTTTAATTCTTTCGAAAAATTTTTTGTTTGTTTCCTTATCAATCAGCTTATCATTCCCTGCTTGTAAAATAAGAGTAGGACATAATAAATTCTGCACATTTTCGATAGCCCACTTCATTGACCTTTCTATCTCAGCAGCAGATCTCCAAGATATCTTATTAATTTTATTTTTATCTGCAATATGCTTTTTTAAAATTTTAATATCGCTTGTCAAGAAATTCTGTTCAATATTCATTTCCATTGTTTTTTTTGCTGAAATTTTAGAAATTGGACCAGCAATTTTCTTACCCAATCTTTTGCTTAGCGAGAAATCTTTAACATATTTTAATAAGGGTGAAGATGCAATTACACCTGGTATCGATGGGTGATTTATAGCAAAAATTAAAGAAATTAAGGCTCCAAATGCGTGACCCATTAAGAAAATTTTCTTGTCTTTGGCTTGTTTTTTTATTAAATCTATGAACAGTACGATATCTTTTTGAATATGTTCCATACTATCGATATGTCCAGGGAAGCCTCCTGAATTTCTCCAATGTCCCCTAATATCGAAAGCATAGATGGCGTAACCCTTTTCTGTGAAGTATTCTGCTGGAACATTTATTCTATCTGAATGTGTTCCCCATCCATGTAATGCAATTACGTAAGCTTTAATGTCTTCCGAATTGGGTAGCCATTTCTGATAAAATAACTTTTTAGTTTCTCTACCTTCGTAGAATCCGTTTTGGTTAATCATTTGATTAAATAGAAAAATTATGATTAATTATTCTTTGGTATGATTCATTATCTTTATACTTTTTATTACCTTTGAAGTCATTCAATGAGTCGTGAAGCCCTAAAGCTATAAATTACAAAAGTTTTTAATTTTAGTATAAACTCTTTAAGTAACAAGATTCTCACGAAGCTGTAATGTATAATTATATTAGGTTTTAATAATGAGCGATTTAGAATTAATTAAAATTGTACTACTTGGTAGAGGCGGCATGGGTATAGTAACCGCATGTGAAATCATAGCGGAAGCCGCTTATTTAAGCGGTAATTTCATTGATGTCCACGCATATCCCTCTTTTGGAGCTGAGAGAAGGGGGGCTCCAGTTCAAGCGTTTGTCAAGTTATCTAGGCGTGAAAAAATATATGATAGAGCACAAATTGATAATCCAGATATACTAATAGTCTTTGATGATAGCGTTTTAACTCAAGAAGATGTTGATTCCATTGAAGATCAAGGTATTTTTATCGCTAATTCTGATAAAAATCCCGAATATTTTGTTGAGAAATTTAACCTCAGCAGCAAAATAAGGGTCCTTGTAGCTAATATTAGTAATTTATCCCTTGAAAAGAACCTCACTATCGATGGAAACCCCGTCATCAATACCCCTATTTTAGGCTTACTATCAAAAGCTTTACCAGAACTGCAATTGAAAAACCTTAAAGATGTTATAGTAAACAAAATGGGAGAACAATTAGGGAACATAAACTTTGATCTGATTGAACAAGGTTTTAAAATGGCAAAAATTTTGTAATTCTTTTTTTGAATATAAATTATTGAATTGGTAGTCTTACAATGAATGTGCTACCTTTATTTCTTCCCCCGGATTTAGCTATTATTTCGCCCTCGTGAGAATCAACTATTTCTTTTGAAATAAATAGTCCCAAACCCGTGCCTTGGATATCAATATATTCAAATCCTTCCCCGTATCTCTCTAATTTGCCAAATTTCGTAAACAACATCTCCATTTCCTTTGGAGATATACCGATACCTGTATCACTTATCGAAAATTCAGCAAAATCCTCTTTCTTTATCAATTTGATTACAATCTCGCCATTAGGCGGTGTATTTTTAATAGCATTAGATAAAAGATTCATAATCACCTGCTCAATTCTAACGATATCTAAATTAATCTGGAACGATTCTGGTAACAAAAGCATTAAATTTATTCTTCTATCTTTAATTGAATAATTTAATTCTTTAGATATTTCCCGAATTATGGCGCTAAAATCGTTCGGTTTTTTTAAAAGTTTAAATTTCTCATAGTCTATTCTGGAGATATCTATTAAATTGTCAACTAAATGTTTTAGTCTTTTTCCTCCTTTCTCTATTAGCTCAACTATTTCTAATTCTTCTTTACTTAATTGTTCTCCATAAATTGTTAGAAGAAGTTCGCATCCTCCACTTACAGAAACGAGAGGTGTTTTTAGTTCGTGGGATACTCTCGAGATTAAATTTTTCCTGATTTGGTCAAGTTCTTTTAATTTCTTCACTTCTTCTTCTACGAGGAGCTCTACTTCCTTTTTTGCTGTTACATCTGTAAACAAGGCTTGAACATAAGTTTTTTCATTAATTTTTGTCAACGCTGCTTGTAAATTTGCCCAAAACACAACACCATCTTTTCTATTTATTTTCATATCCATTCGATGGAATTTTTCACCTTTAACGAACTTTTTAAAAACTGTGAGAAGATTTGGCAAATAATCTTTATGTATTATGGAAAAAGTCATAAATTTTTTACCTATTAATTCATGTCTATCGTACCCAAACATTTGTTCGGCTTTTGGGTTCATATCTACAACAGTTCCTTGAGTGTTGATTAGTACTACCGAAAAAGGCGTGTTATCATAAAGGTTGCGATATTTTTTTTCAGAATCTCGAAGCTTTTCTTCTAATTTGTATTTTTCTGTGATATCAATAAAAGTTCCTTCAATTCCATACTGGTTTCCTTTTTTATCGAACAATAAATGAGAGTTTAATTGAACAACAATTTTCCTACCGTTTTTTGTCAAAGACGGGCAGATGTAGTTTTTTGCATATGTATCTCTTAAAATTTGTTTTAGATAGTGTTCTCTCTCTTCCGGATGTTGCCAAAAATCCGTAACTTTTTTTCCAATTAGACTTTCTGAAATGTCGTACTCTAATATTTTATTATGAGCCGGATTGTGATTTAGCATTATCCCATCAAGAGTAACTTGATAAAAACCTACATCTAAATTATTAATCATGTTACGATATTTAAGCTCGGATTCTTTTAACCGCTCTTCTGCTTTCTTTCTTTCTGTTATGTCCTCAGTACGCACAACTATTAAATCTGGATCGACATAACTGTAATTTACAAGGAGGACTTTTTCTTCATTAGAGGATTGAAATCGGTAATTAATTTCTCGTTTACCATGAGTTTTATCATTCAAACATAAACGCAAGTCATCTAAAATGTCTAAGCGATCTTTGTACATCTCAGAAGCTTTATTTCCTATATAGTTTTCTACGCTTTCGTGTGATATTTTTGCCGCGGCGTTATTGTAATTAACTAAAACAAAATCTCCATCCACATTTTTCCATGTATAGGCAGGTATCGAGCCTTCTTTAAACAATGCCTTGAACATACCTGCCGATTCTTTTAATTTTTTTTCTGCTTTTTTGCGTTCCGTTATATTTTTAGCTACCCCTAGTATAGCATATATTTCACCATCTTTCTTAAGAGGAATCCCATAAGTTTCTAAGTAAATATAGTCACCCATTTTTGTTTTAAGTTTATACTCGCTCTGGGCAGATTGATGTCCTATTTTTCTTAATTCCTTCGTTACTTTATACGCTTTAATCAAATTATCTCTGTCAAGTAATTCAACAAAAGAAATATTAGGGATATCTTCTCTATCCATACCAAGAGCAATTAATGTTAAATCGCTAGCATCAAGGAAATTGCCATTCAAATCGTTTACATAAATTAAATCTAACGAGTGTTCAAATAGGGCTTTAAATTTTTCTCTAACTTTTTCCTTATTATACTCTACCTTTATCACCTAAAGATGTGAAATTTATTCATAACTGGTGTTTCTTTAAAGAGATAATGAAACTGTTGAATATAAATTTCTATCGATTTCCAAAAGTTAAAATTCTAACTTCTTATAATTGGGAATCATACAATCACATCCTTTCTCGTTAAAAAGAAAAAATGATATTTTAATTAATATTTGATGTAAATCCCTATTTCAATTAATAGGAAGAGTTTTATTACAATAGATACTAATTTTTATATCGGTTATTATTCACTAAATTGTGTGATATCTATGGTTGATTCGAAAAAAGATTATCAAAAAATCTTGGGTTCTGTTCAAAAACCTGTTAAGGGAGAAGCTGGAAAAACCGGAACATGGAGCCCTAAGAAGCCCATAATAGATCTAGAAAAATGTATTCCCGCAAAATCTGG
The DNA here is from genome assembly GCA_019057735.1 of Promethearchaeota archaeon. Next base: position 8,285 of record JAHLWV010000041.1, read on the forward strand.
AAAGCCTAGTTGTTTTAATTGTTGGTTGTATTGTCCAGAAGCAGTAGTAACTAGAACCATACCTCCGGAAATAGATTTTGAATATTGTAAAGGGTGTGGAATCTGTCAGGAGGAATGCCCTGTAAAAGCTATTTCAATGGAAGAGGTGAAAATTGAGTGACAGTTACAGAAAAAAAATCTGAAATAAACGATAAAAAATTAAAAATTTTGACCGGGAATCACGCTGCAGCACATGCTCTTAGGCAAGCGAGAGTTGGAGTCATAGCAGCTTATCCAATAACTCCACAGAGTCCTGTTGTGGAGAAAATCGCAGAATTTATTTCAGATGGAAAACTAAAAGCAAGGTTTGTTAAAGTCGAATCAGAACATTCCGCCCTTGCCGTGTGTTGTGCCGCTTCAGCAACAGGTTCCAGAGTGGGTACAGCAACCTCTTCACATGGTCTGATGTATATGTATGAGCTTTTACCATGGGCGTCTGGGAATAGATTACCTATCATAATAAATTTAGCAACCAGAGCTACTGGTGCTCCATGGTCTGTCTGGACAGATCACCAAGACTTTATCACGATACGAGATGTAGGCTGGATTCAGATGTTTTGTATGGATAATCAAGAGATTTACGACACGAACATACAAGCGTTTAAAATAGCAGAAGATCCTCGGGTTTTTCTTCCAACGGTAGTCGCATATGATGGTTATATCTTGTCTCATACCATGATGCCTGTTTCTATAGAAAAACAAGACGAAATTGACGATTTTTTACCTCCACTAAAACACCATATCAATCTTTCTGATGTTTCTGTAGTGAAAGGGATTGATCCAGTAACTACACCCCATCTAAGAGATAGAGGAAAAGAAGGAACTGTTCCGGGATATTTTGAATTTAGATATGCCATGCAAAAAGCTCTAGAAAACTCAATTGAAATCATAATGAATGTGCACGATGAATTTTCAGAAAAATTTGGACGATCCTATGGAAATGGAATTTATAAAACTTATTTAACTGAAGACGCTGATATCTTAATCTTCTCGATGGGGTCAGTTGCTTCTCAAGCCCGAAATGTTATTAGTAAACTTCGTAAAGACGGATTAAAAGTTGGTTTAGTTAGTTTAAAATTATTCAGACCGTTCCCCGTTTTGCAATTGAGAAAATTGTTTAAAGATACGAAACTCGTAGTAGTTTTTGATAGGGATATTGGTTACGGCTATGAAGGAGTTTTATCGTACGAATTAAAGGCAGCTCTATACGGATTAAAGCAAAGCCCGTTTATTAAAGGTTTTATAGTAGGATTAGGTGGTAGAGATGTCACTGATCAGCACATAATCCAAGGGGTGAAGAAAGCAATTAAAGAATCAGAAAAAGGAATAATATCTCATGAAACTGATTTCATCGGTTTAAAATTAGAAAAACTGGGTGATTATGACGAAAAAGGTTATTTTAAAGGAGGATAAAAAAAATGGTTAAACTAATGGAAATTCCTGAAGAGGAATTCATATATCCTGGCACTAGAGCATGCGCGGGATGTTCAATGGCGCTAATATATAGAATAGCTTTAAAAGCTTTAGGACCAAATACGATAATTACTGTTCCTGCGTCGTGTTTAACTGTTCTACACGGAATGCAAGGGTTTTGTACTACTAAAGTTTCTGTACTTCACACTCCATTTGCCACTACAGGTGCTTCAGCGTCGGGAATCGTTGCTTCACTTGAAGACAAAGGATTAGCTGACGATATTAATGTGGTTGCGTTTGCAGGGGATGGTGGTACCGTAGATATTGGAATTCAAAGTTTAAGCGGAGCTGTTGAAAGAGGTACGAATTTTATTTACGCTTGTTACGATAATGAAGCGTATATGAACACTGGAGTCCAAAGAAGTGGAAGTACACCACTGGGTGCATTTAGTACTACTACCCCTAAAGGTAAGACAGGATATAAGAAAAATATGCCTAAAATTTTAGAAGCACATGGTATACCTTATGTGGCCACAGCAATTTCCTCTTATCCTCTGGATTTATACGAGAAATTTAAAAACGCTATGAGCATTTATGGTCCAAAATATATTCACATTCTTGCTCCGTGCCCACCAGGTTGGGGTTATAATCCCAAAGATTCAATTGAGATTGGGAGATTAGCAGTTCAAACTGGGTTTTGGCCCCTATATGAAGTAATCGAGGGCAAATTTGTATTATCAAAGGATAGCAGTAAATTTTTAGATCCCAAAAAACGGAAACCTATCATAGAGTATTTGAAGACTCAAAAAAGGTTCAAAAACATATCTGATGAAGATATTGAGAGACATAAAAGTTATATTGAGGATCAATGGAAGCAGATTCAAAAAAGAGTAGAAAATAAATAAAATTACCTTATTTCTTTATCAAAATATATTTGATACCATCATTTTGATGGTCTAATGTATTCATATAGAAAAAGATATAAATTACCCAGAGTTAAAAATATTTGAATATATATGCTAAAAACATACATTTTCGACGAATCTAATAAAAATTGGATTGAAGAGCGACTAAGTTTACTTTATCACGACCTTTGCGCACTTCTGGATGAGGAACGCAATATTATTTACATATGGAATGGACCAAAAAGTTCTCAAGATAGATTAAAAAAAGGATACGAACAATTAAAAAATCTAGTTTCTAATTACCCCAATATTAATTTTCAAATCTCTATATTGAATAAGAAAGTTCCAGATTATGTTCAGATGAGACTAGATAAAATGTTGAGCGAAATAAAGTATGATGATAAAAAAAAATTCGATAAGTTTTCAAGATTCATTACTTTAAGGCTTTATTTCATTTTTTTACTCTCAGCATTAATTTTTCCATTAATTTCATGTTTAAATCTGAGTACTTCGTTAGCTTGGAGAAAAACTGGATATAATTTTGAAGTGAGTTCAGGGCTTTACGACGATTGGCTATCAATATCCTTATTTTTTATAATCCTAACAATAATATCCTTTGCGATTATCCTAATTATAGGTATTATCGAAATCGAATACAAAATAATAACCTATTCTATTATAGGACTTATCGTTTCTATTGGAATTGCTATTTATCTCCAACAAGGAATCTTTTTGTTTTTATTTCAAGATGGATCAACAGCTTCAATCTACTATATTAAACAAAGCGACATACAACTGTTTCTAGTAATAATCGTTTTTGGAATCGTTATATATGAAATACCAAATCTTGTAGAACTCATCAATTTCGTTATAGTCTATCGTAAATTTATTCTTTAATTTACGGTTTTAAACTAATAATAAAATAAAATACAAACAAAATGAGCAAAGCAGCGAAAATTCTCCCCGATATGGAAAAGGAAGACCTTAGGATTTTAATGGCAGTTGAAATTGGAATGCGACGATCTGAATTTGTTACAATTAATAACATTAAATTCTATTCAAGGTATCCTATGGAAGAGACTTTATATCGCCTTAAAAAGGTTCATAAATTAGATTTACTAATAAGAGATTCGTCAAAAAGTAAAATTGGATATACTCTCAATTCAATTGGTTATGATATCTTAGCACTTCACACTCTCGTAGAAAAAGGGATAATTGGACAGTTAGGACCATTGATTGGAAAAGGTAAAGAATCAGATGTATATGGGTGCATGGATGATCATGAGAATATTTTCGCATTAAAAATTTATCGAATGGGGAGAACTAGCTTTAAAAACATTAAAAACTTAAGGAGTTTCCTTGGAAATCGAAAACACGCGTCCTGGTTGTATATAAATAGACTTGCTGCTAGAAAAGAATTTGAAGCACTAAGTAAGATTTATGAGCTTAAATTAAATACACCCAAACCAATTGGGTTTAATAGACATATAATAGTTATGTCTTACTTAAGAGGAAAAGAATTAGCCTACCATAGCAATATTAAAAATCCAAGTAAAATATTTAATAAAATTATTAAACAAGTTAAAATAGTTTACCAGAAAGCAAAAATGATACACGGAGATCTTGGAGAGTTCAATATTGTAGTAGATCATAAAGATAATATTTTAATTATTGACTGGTTACAATGGGTTCCTTCAGATCATCCAAATGCAAATTTTTTTTTAGAAAGAGATATAGGAAATGTGTGTAACTTCTTTAAAAAAAAATATAATGTAGAAAGCAACCCTTTAGAGATCATTCAATCATTTAAAAAATAAAAAATAAGTTCAATTTTCTTTCAAAAGATTTCCCTGAATAATTACATCTTCAACCTTTTCTAACGTTATTAAATTTAAATTTGCAGTCTCTGATTTTAGGAATGAATAAATACTATCTAAATTCAAGTTTTTTCCCAAGATCGATAAATTTAATGAGGTTCCATGTTGACCAACTCGAATTAATTCTTTCAATCCTTTCTCAACATTATATAAATTCTGAAATGATGTAACGGCAAAAATTTGGTGGATTTTTTCTTCCCTAAAGGGTAGATTTTCTATATCCCCTAAAATTAAATTTACCCGTTTGATACTACTTCTCTTATTTATCTTGTATAAGAATTGTTTCAACATTTTCCAGGAAATATCTAAACCAATATATCTTAATTTCCTATTAAGCATCCGCTGATTAAATCTAAGAAAAAATTCAAAAAGAAGCCCCGTGCCACAACCCGCATCCAAGATGATTTTATCATCAAATTTAAAATTCTTTAATAGCAGTTTGAATTTTGAATTCTGGATATTCCTATATCTATCATCGTAAAATCTTGAAGTTGAATTATATTTCGCGATAATATTTTTTTTTTTCTCTGAATCTTTA
>JAHLWV010000042.1 GCA_019057735.1 Promethearchaeota archaeon
ATGGTTACAAGATTCCAAAAACTTTACATTTTCACGAAATTGGAGGAGCTATTATAGGCCATAATACCGGTTTTGTTCTAAGTGCTCCTATACACAAAATCTTTTTCTGTAAACATGACTATTTAGATATAGCTCATATTCATACACATGCTGTTGTAGGGACAATGGCTATAAATTGGGCTAAGTATTTAGGTATTCCAATGATTGGAACTCACAATAGCCCTATGCAATATTATACTGCTCAGTATGTTCCCATAATTGGTAAGTTATTAACAAAAGGCGACCTGATCTGGAGATATGAACGCCACATTGTCGATAAATATGATTTTGTTCATGTCGCTACAAAATCCAAAAAAGATTTACTACGAGATTATAGGTTCAAGGAACCAATAGTTTGCATGACTAACGGAATTCGTGACTTGTATTACACAAATTTAAAAGAAAATGGAATTCGTGAGAAATATGGATTAGAAGGAAAGAAAATTCTTTTGTATGCCTCCCGATTATCTCCTGAAAAACATCCCATAGATATTATTAAAACCTTTAAAAGAGTCCATGACGAAGTTCCTGACGCTCATCTTTTGCTAGTTGGGAGTGCTGGACCTTCTAAGGATCAAGTAAAAAGAATAATTAAAAAGAAACAGTATCGAGATTTCGTATCTTATGCTGGAAGAGTTCCTTTTCCCGATTTACTAAAATTATACGATACTGCGGATTTGACTTGTTTATGGTCGTGGATTGAAGCTGAAGGACTTGTGTTGCTTGAAGCAATGGCTCAAGGAACACCAAATGTTGGAGCTAATGCATGCGGAATCAGTAATATAATTCGACACGGTAAAACTGGTTATTTGGCCAACAATCTTGATCAGTTTAAAGATTATGTTGTTAAATTGTTAAAAGATGATGATCTTAGGGCTGAATTTGGAAAAAACGCTCAAAAAGTTGCTCAAGATTATAGAGTAGGTGAGATCGCAAAAACATGGATTAAACTATACAAATTTACAATTGATCAACTATATCCATTACGATACAATAAAGTAGATAGGAAAGTTCGTGTTGAATTAGTAAAAGAGTTTATACACCAATTACCTCATGCTACTTTTTAAAAATTATTCTTTCTTCTAACCTCGTTTAATTTAGATTGACATTTTTTACAGAGGTCTGCAGATTTATAATCGATCTCTTCTATATTTTTTGAATATCGCATAACGCAATCTGGGGTAAGACAGTGTTCAAGGCTAATGATAATATGTCCAATTTCGTGAATTACCTCTTTAATTATCCTATAACTAAGTTTTAAGTTATATCCTGATTCTTCTTTAGAATGAGGAATCAAATTATGAGTAGAAACTATAGCACACCGGTCGTTGATATTAGATTCTCCAAATAAGAAGAGTAAGCTCTCGTCGTTGCTTGAATAGATAGGTAGGTTCGTAAGTCCTAAACCTACATTAAAATTATGTTCCTTCATCAAATTCTTAATAATATTGTATATTTTGTTAGTTGGTTGAAGGATTACCTTTTTAGAGGTTTGTTTTAACAGATTATGTTCTTTTCTGATTTCACTTTCATACAAAACCGAGGGGATTTCAGTCTCTCCAATAAAAATAATTTCATAAAAAAATGAGCTGAATATTTTATTAATATAAAAATCTAATTTCGTTAAAATGGATGTAGAAATCTTTCCAATAAAAATTATTCCCAAATGGCTAGGATAAACGTGTTTAATAGAGAGATATTGACTTGATGGTTGGGGTATTTCTTGATTAATGAAAAAATATTTATTATTTTGATATTTTGTCATAATTTCATTATTTTACAGTACGTTTACCCAATTTAATAATTCATTATTATTACATATTTAAATTATTAATTATTTTATTAATATAAATTATTTTTTCAAAAAACATAGTCTTTAAAATAATGTCTAATAACCCAAGTTCAGCAAATGTCCGAAAAAACGACAAAGAAGAAATGCAAAGTTTTTCAGAAATTGAAGAAGAACAAAAGGAAATTATCGAAAAGGATTTTATTCCACATTTTTTACCAACATATCGAATAAAGCTCAAATTTTTTTCAATTCCTATCGTTGTCGTAATAATCCTATCTTCAATACTAGCGTATCTCACCTTCGTTGTTGCTGGAGTTCAAGTAGAAGAAAGTTATTTTCCTGAAGAAGAATTGGGAGCTTTAGCTGTTCTATTAAATGGTATACTTTTTACGGTAATTGCGGTTGTATCTGGATTTTTAATCGTATTTTTTATCAAAAAGCTCGGGATGGGTGTCTTGAAGTACCTTTTTGGAATAAGTTTCGGATTTGTTAGTTTTTTCATTACCTTAATGTTCTTGGATGTCATTATTTACTTGATTTTCATCCAATTCCCTGAGACCACATTTGTTTTTAAACTATACCTTCTCTTTACGAATTTGTATCTACCAATGGGAACAGGTATTTCTGTTTTCTTCCTGATTTATAAATATTTCACTTCAAAATCTATAAAAACTAAAAATTTTATCGTTCTATATATCAGTCTTTTAATTAGTGCTTCTATGAGCATTGTTTTACCTTTTTGGAGCACTCTCGCTATTTTGGTTGGTATATCTTTCTGGGATATTTTTGCTGTCCTCTATAAAAAAGGACCAATTAAGGAAATGATCGAATTAATATCAGAGAATGATGATAAAGACGAGTTGGAGAAAGCAGAACTAAAAGAGCAAATTGAGAGTGGTGAGGCTATTTACGATACATCTAATATAGAAATTGGAATTGGAGATCTAGCTTTTTATGGTTTACTTACTTCAAGCGTCCTATTATTCACGAATAATATTATAATTACAGCTCTGACTACAATTGCAATCGTAATTGGAACAGGAATTACATTATCGAGATTGAAAAAGAATAAGATTTTACCAGGACTTCCAATTTCCATATTTTTAGGAATTGGCGCTTTTTTACTATCTCAATTAATAGTAACAATCTTTTTTATATGAGTTGTGATTTCTTATCATAAACCTATTTAAAATTCAAATATCTCATTATTTTCCAATAATCAAGGTGTAATAAGTTATAGTAGATATAAGTAAAGTTAAAACAATTTCAATTATCGGAGCCGGAACAATGGGTAGAGAAATCGCTCAAGTTGCTCTCATGTCAAACATATTTAATAAAGTTTACCTAAACGATACTAATGACAATGCTTTAAAAAATGCCAAAATTTATATCGTAAATGGTCTTAACAAATTGGAATCCAAGGGTCTATTAGCGCACGGGTTAACTACGAGTGAATTAATAAAAAAACTGGTACTCGATAAAAATTTAATCTCCTCAATTAAAGACGCAGATATTGTTGTGGAAGCAATACCAGAGATAATGGAATTAAAACAGGAACTTTTTGAAGAATTAGGGCAATATGCTCCGGAGCACGCCTTGTTAGCGACAAACACATCGACTATGAGCATTACCAAAATCGCAGAGGCATCAAAAAGACCTGGACAAGTGATTGGAATGCATTTTTTTACTCCTATTCCTTTGCTCAGGCTAATAGAATTAATAAAAGGAGAAAAAACATCACAAGAAGCTTTTGATTTAGGTGTAGCAATTGGTCAAAGGTTACCCGCAATCAAAGGTAAAAGGTATATCGCAAAAATAGAGAAAGAAAGTCCTGGATTCATTGTAAATCGATTAACTATTGCAACAAGCCTCTTATTTAATTGGATTTTAGATATGGCTACTGATAAAGGAATTCCTTACGAGAAAATCGACAATGATTTCATGGCTTCCCCTGAATTGGGGCCATTAGCTAAATGGGATTTTTTAGGTTTAGATATTGTTTGTGATGTAATGAATTATTTTGTTAAAGAAATGTCGCCTGAATTTGCTCCCGGTAAAACGCTTACAAACCTTCTCAAAGAAGGTAATTTGGGGAGAAAAACGGGAGAAGGTATTTACATGTGGGTTGAAGGAAAACCTATTCGTAAAACTAATGAAAAAGCAGGCTTATTTAACCCTGAACAATATTACGCAATTCAATTAAACGAAGGATGTAGGTTACTGGAGGAAAAAATTGTTTCCGGATATAAAATAATTGATGATACAATGTTAGCAGGAATGGATATGCCAGGACCATTTGGAGCTGGTAAAAAAAATTACGAAAAATGGTCGCTAATGCTAGAAGAACTAAGCGAAATGACCCATATACATTATTTTAAACCGTGCGACATGATGAAATCTGGAGCTTTTCTTAAACTTAGAAAGTAATTATTTTTTAAAACTGAAGTTCACGGTAGAAGCGAAAATAAATCTAAAGTATGAGTATTAAATATACTAAATCTTTATTTGAAGTATACAAAAATTAAATTGAATTCTATATTTTGAACGAGAAAAGTACAACCCCTAAAACGGGTTTTGAAAAAATAGTCGCTTTTTTTAACAGTAAACTCGCAGTTAATCATCCTATCGCAATTGCAGAAGTCGTTGAGCGAACTGGATTTTCTTGGAGTTTTGTGAAAAAAACCTTAACTAAGATAAAGGATGATTACGATGGATTTTTCTTTGAAAAATCTGGAAGCACATGGATTATATGGAAAGACAGAAACCATATAATTAAGAAATTGGATGAAACATGTTCCCGATTTTTAGTAGATGATGAAAAGGAATGTTAAAGTCTAAGTTATATGTTAGATTTCACTACACAAATATTCTAAATATTCTGCTATATCAGAATTCATAACCACAACCTTGGTTTTCGCTTAGAAAAATTTAACCAGAATATATTAAGAAATTTAGATATATTTGTCTTTGTGTTGAGAATATTTTTTAAAAATGAAGTTCTTTATCATTATCCTAAAACTTAATGGATTAAATAAATCTGTTCCATTAAAATATCCCAGATTTTAATGGGTTATCCTTGATTGCTCATCACATAGAGAGTGTGAAATTTCGTTTAAGGTTTAAATGTCATGATTTATTTTACTAATCAATAATAAAATATTGATTAATAGCATTTTAAAGTGAAATTGTCGATGAAGATTGAAAAATCAAGCCAAGATCTTGAAAATGAAGTTATTTATGGAGGATTATGCATTCATTGCGGAAGTTGTAACGCCTTCTGTCCACACATGGATTTCAATAAAGAAACTGGGTTAGCATATGTAGTGGATGAGTGTGCTGAGACTGTAGGTTTGTGTTATAATGCCTGTCCACGCAGTTTTCTACCGATTTCTGAAATCGAGCAAAAAATGTTCGGTCAAACACGCGTTGATTTAGGAGTGGGAGTTTATAAAGATATAATCCAAGTAAAATCTAAAAATAAAGATAAAATTCTTTATAATTTAGTGTTAGCTGCTTTTGAATCTGGAGTAACAAAACATTTTGTTTTAGGAGAACCTAAAAGCCAAAAACCACCAGTATCTTTTCCTGTGGTTGTTGACAATGCAAATGATGCGAAAAAATATATTCCCGAAAAAACTATGGATATGGCTGGTCCTTTGGTAACAGGAATTGGCCAGGCTTACTTAGACAGGAAACGAGATATTGGATTTATTGGAAACCCTTGCCATCTTCAAGGACTCGCTAAGATACTAACGAGCGATTTTAACACAGGAGCGGAAAGAACTTCTCTAAAAATTGCCTTTGCTTGTTCCTCTGGAGGAATGACAGGTTGCAAATATTGTACTGATTATACTGGTGAATTTTCAGATATTTCTTATAGCCCATGGGGAGCTCCAAAAGGTTCAGGAGAAGCCTTTTTAATAATAAGAACGGATATAGGGCAAAAAGTTGTAGATCACGCGATAAAAAATAAATTGCTCGAAATAACGAATAAAGAACCAGACCTTAGCGAGATGAAGAAATTCCTTAATAGGAAAAGAAGGAAAAACTTTCTAAATTTACTAGGTAAAGACTTAATTACAGCTAAATATCTTCAGTTAAATGTTGATGAATTTAGAGATATTCTTGAATAAGAATTATAAATGAGTTAAATTAACTCTCTTTTTTTTAACATTGCTTCTACTAAAGTTTCAAACACATTATTATTATTATCTCCAGTTTTAGAGCTAGTTTCTATTAGAAAAGGTATATTGTGTTCGTTTCTGAATTTTTCTGCATCTTCTTTTTGAACAGTTCTTCTTGATTCTGATAAATCTACCTTTAAACCCACAAGAAAAAAAATTGTGTCGTTCGTATTTTCCTTTACAATATCGTACCATTCTTGAAGGTTCTGAAAACTAGTATATCTCGAAATGTCAAAACAGAGTAAGCAACCTTGAGCGCCTCTAGAATAGTTCGGTAGGAAGAATCTGAATCTTTTTTCGCCAGCAAAATCCCAAATCTGAAGTTTAATATCAATTTCGTCTCTCGTTGTGCTCCATGTCAATAGATCAGTTCCAATTGTAATTTTCATCGGCACGAAATGACCTGTAATTAGCCTCTGTATCATTGTGCTTTTTCCCACGCCACCATCACCTACTACAAGGATTTTAAATAAAAACTGGCGTTTTTGATCAGATTGTTGAGACATTTTTGAGAAATTTACTGTAATTTGTTAGCGATAGGTTGTAATAATAATATATTATTTTTTTTTAAACTTTTATTCAATAATTTATTCAACGCTGAATTCTCTATTATATTTGTGATTTATTGTTTTTAATGTTTCGATAATACTGTTTTGCTTGCTTTCTGGCAATTTTTGAAGCTTGTCTATTAATTCAGTGGGGCTTATGCTAGATATCTTCTTATAAATAAGGTAAAAAAGTAAGATAGCTATCAGTGGAGAAATTACTATAATTAGAAATGAACTTACTGGGATTTTCAATGGCAATGAACTTTCGATTCCCGTTCCTGGAAGAATATACATAATTCCAAGAAAGCCATTAATTTCGGTCGAAATTACTATAAGCAGGTTTAAAATGTTTAAAAGGATAAATGTACCCAAGTTTACTAGGTAAAATAGCTTAAAATTTTTAAGATTTAAACGATTTATCACTATCACAGAATCTCCTTCAATAATACTGCTAATTTTAATGGTTATTTTTGCATATTTCCAAATATCAATTAAGATCCAATAAAACCCAAAAGTGTATATGAAAATAAATAGAATATTAAAAAATATATCATAAGTCTGAATGAGTTGGGGATGATAATACGATTCACCCCCAATCCAAAAAAGTAATATTAATTGTAATAACGCGGTAAAAATCAATCTATTTGCATGCTTTTTTTCTAATCCAAGAGGATTGTATGTGATTGTGTTATCAAAAATTGATAATCTCCATTTATTAGCATTAATTAATCGAAAAAATAGAGAAAAAGTGTAAGTTATTACCGGAAAAAGCAATAAAAAGATGTTCTTCCAAGACTGAGCCAAAATAAAGAGGAAAAATATGACAAAAATAATCAAATCGCGGAGTAAAGACTCATTGAGTAATTCTCTTAAAAGCAAAAACTCTTGATCAGTATTCTTTTCGCTCATTTTTTTATAAAATTAAGCATTAATAAATAAACTTATTAGGTCTTTACAAATATTAACTCTGTTTTCAAATTAAGATTATAAGATAACCAACGAATTTTATTATGAAATTTTGCCCAAACTGCGAAAAAGTATTATTTCCTACTAATAATCGACTTTATTGTAAAGGTTGTTCTCTCTTTTACGTTCTAAAAGAGGGTAGTTTAGTAGTAAAAAATGACAACGATTTAATGAGTGAAATTAATTTTGTAGAATTTGATGATAACAACTCTAAAGCAGAGTATAAAAAAAAAACTAAAAAAGACACGAGTCATTCAAAACCTCAAAAAACCAGTTACCTAACCTTTTTTCCTTATGAGCATTTTAGAAGAGACCAAGAGAGGATTATAAAACAAATCGAAAAAGCTTCGGTTGGAAAAAAAAATTCTTTACTTGCAGCACCAAACGGAACAGGTAAGACCATCATCGCTTTAAGCGCCATATTACCCTTAGCATTTAAAAAAAATTTAAAGATACTATATTTGTGTCGCACTCACTCCCAAAACACTCGGATTATCAAGGAACTTACAAAAATTTCTACTCATTTGAGAAATAATGATATTAATGTTAAGGTTAACGGACTTTCTATTCGGGGAAGGAACGAAATGTGCCTTAATGAAGTACTTTTGTCTTTAAAACTTAATCCCCGAGAATCAATGGCAGTGTGTTCAGATTTAAGAAAAAATAGGAGCTGTAAGTATTTTCTCAACTTAATTAAAAAGAGGGATCAATACGATAATTTAATTAATATCGCTCCTGAAATTTTCAATAAACCCGTAGATGCTGAAGATTTAATAAAATTTTGTATGGACAAAAAAATGTGTCCTTATTTTTTGAGCAAATTTCTCTTAAAAGATATGAAACTGATAATATGTAATTACCAGTGGTTATTCAACCCTTTTATCCGGCAGAATTTTATGCAATTTATAGATAAAGAATTAACTAACTGCATTTTAATAATTGATGAATGCCATAATGTTATTGATGTAGCAACTGAAGTTAACTCCGATAGAATAACCCCATATACGCTTAGATTATGTTTAAAAGATCTTGAGATCTATCGTTCTCCAGCTATTATGCAAACATTCGTGAAAGCTCTTATAAGCCATTTAGATAAAAAAAAGAAAAGCCTTAATTTTGAAAAAGAAATAGAAGCTGAGAGATTCTTAGCTCAGGTGTATTCTATCTTGCGAATAGGAAATTTAAATGAGTTCAAAAATTTCGTTAGTGACCTACTAGATTTTAGTGCATCTATCCACGAGGAGAAATTAGCTAATGGGGACATTTCGAGAGATTTTCTAGGCTCTTTAGCAGGATTCTGGACAAAATGGATAAGATGTTATTTACTGGAAAATTATTTCTTCTGTTATAATGTCAAAGAGATTAAAGGGAAGTCTTCAATTTCTATAGAAATAGTTGCTTTAGATCCTCGAGAAATTGTTATTCCTATTTTGAAAGAATGCTATACGAGCTTGCATCTTTCAGGAACTGTAAATCCATATGTATATAATAATTTAATGGGTTTACAACAGAGTGGAAAAAGTTATATGGGCATAGTCGCGGAATCTCCATTTCAAAGACAAAATATTAAGGCTATTATAACTGAAGGCGTGGATACTCGTAGAAACTCTAGAAATCCTTTGATGTTTAAAAAGATGCTCTCTAAAATTGAAGAAGTTATAAGTAGCACGCCAGCAAATGTAGGCATATTTTGTGCATCGTACAAAATTCTAAATGCTTTAGCTAATAGTGGAATTGAATCTATCGCTGTGAATCATGACAAGAAGTTATTTATTGAGGAACCAGGTCTTTCTGCCTCTGAAAATGCTTATTTAATAAATGATTTTAAGTCAACGGCTTCTAAACCCCGTAATGGAGCAATTTTGTTAGGTGTGTGTGGCGGACGAAATTCAGAAGGAGAAGATTATCCGGGGGATCATATGAATTCTGTAATCATCGCTGGCTTCCCTTATCACTTACCTACTCCTCGTGTTGAAGCTAAAATTAAATATTACGATAAAGTTTTTAACGATCAAGGATGGAATTTTGCTTATCTCTATCCCGCTATTCAACGGGCAAATCAAGCTGCTGGGCGACCGATAAGAAAGTTAAAAGATAAAGGGGCTATAGTCTTTATGGATTTCCGCTTTAAACAAAAATCCAAATGGATTGCTGAGTGGATAAGAAAAGAATTAGAAATTATTCCAGATAGACCTAAAATTCTCTTCCAAAATCTAAATAGTTTTTGGGAATCTAATTAATTTTTCATACAAAAGAGCTAATTTTTTAGAAACCAAACTCCATGTAAAATGTTCTTTCACCCTTCTATAACAATTTTCTTTTAGAGAATAAAAAAATTGGGGATTTAGAAGAACATGTGATTTTATTACTTCGTCAGGTATTTGATTAACGATCTCAAGCGTAGCAGTGTCAAAAATTGTATGACTTTCAGAAGTTTTGACCAAATGAGCGACTTCTTGAGATTTAAATAATGAGATTAGAGCTTTCGCGAATTGATCAGGATTATCTTTATCAATTAAAATACCCGTACCCGTTTTTGGATTCACTACAGCATCAACCATAGTTTCTTGCAAACCTCCTACCTTTGTGGCGATAATAGGGATTTTACATGCCATAGCTTCAAGTGCCATAATACCAAAAGGCTCCCATCTCGAAAGTGCACAATAGACATCTGCAGATAAATGAGCTAAGTAAAAAATATCTGAAGCTACACCAAAAATGATTCTGATGTTCTGAGGATATTTTTTCACGAATTGTGAATATGTTTTAATTTCATTTAAACTATAATCCGTGGGTAAAATCAAAAAAAGAAATTTCGCGTTAGGTATGACTTTCAAGACTTCTGGAACAGCTTCAAAAATAGTATCAAATCCCTTTTGGGGTGAAACTCGGCCTGTTGTTAAAACTAATGGGCCCGAATCCAAAAAAGCTTTAATGATTCCGTTTTTAATAAAAGAATTTCCATTAGATATTTCATTTATCGTATCAAGAACTTTTTGTGAATTAATTAATGGACTCCGACTTAAATTTCCAATTTTATATTCTAATAAATACTTTTTTAGATTTTTTCTCTCTATATTTGACAATTCACTTAAATTGAGATATTCTCTTAAATTTTGACCGTGAATTTTCAAAACTTCTTCATATATCTCGTAATAATCCCAATCAGTTCCATCATAGATGAAATCCGCTTTAAATTCTATTAATTCTTTTCCACACTTTGGTAATATATTGGAATTTAAATACGATTCGCTAACAGTAGTTACTTTATCCGAAATAATCGCACCGATTTTTTCAACCAAAGGCATCCCAAACTCTGTTCCTTTATTATCGTCAAACTGAGATATTTTTAGAATTTGGTTTAAGTTCAACATTTCATATCCGTTGCTAAGCAGAACTCTTATCGGTGATTCATCTATAGCACAAATTCTGTAAAAATTATACTCGAACCTTGGCTTAGTCATTAAGTGGATGGTTAATATTGATGCAACTTTCAACCCATTTCTTGCTAATACTTGTTTCATCCCGAAAAAGGCCAATACTACGTGATAATCGTGCAAATGTACTATGTCTGGTAGATTAATTTTATTATTTTCAGAGAAATAGCGTGTTAAACAACGGATTCCTAGACTGAAAATCGCAATTTTTCCCATTAAGGTATTAGGATTATATACCGTGTTGTCATCCAAAAATTTTGATGTAAATGAATTATCGCCTGATAATAAAATTATTTCAACATTATCTTTTTTAAATTTATAAAACGAGATGTTATACTTCGCATCTTTTTCTTTTATTCCAAACAGCGTAGGGTTTATATTTCCAACGCAGGTGAATGGTAGTTTTTCCAAAGTGTATTTGCTTTTTAGTTCTTCAACCTTTCCATGTGAAGGCATAAATACGGTAATATTGAACTGATCTGATAAATGTTTAGCCTGATTTGCTGGTACTTCTCCAAGCCCTCCAACTTTTGCTACACCGGCATACTCAAATGAGAATATCCACACGCGTTTCTTATTTTCCATCAATTTAACTCATTTTTTTTAAAACTTAAATTACAGAAAAAAAGCTTAAGAAATCAATAATTGTATTCATGTAGTTATTTGACTTAAACTATTATTTTTATAAAAGGTTAATCAAAAATAATTATTGTTTGAAACATTAGCAAGAATAAAACATTCAATTTAAAAATCAGATTAAATGAATTCAATGTTGAATTTGTAAAGTTGGTGATTTTTTTCATCACTCGTATACTTTCAGATACAAACCATTACTAAATCAAATTATAAAAACTTTCTATCATTTTTTCTATAAGATAAAGAAAATTAGATGTATCGTAAGAGGAAATAAAATGTGTGATACTTTAGTAGCCTTGGGAAATTCTACGGAAGATAGTAATGTAATATTCGGAAAAAATAGCGATAGACCTCAAGCTGAAGCTCAATTAATATCATTTAATCCGAAAAAACATTATTCTAAAGGAGACCAAGTAAAATGTACGTATATTTCTATACCACAAGCAAAAGAAACAGCTGCGTTAATTATGAGTCAACCGTTCTGGATGTTCGGTTGTGAAATGGGTTCAAATGAACATGGTGTCGTAATAGGAAATGAAGCGGTGTATTCAAAAGAAAAATATCAAGAAACGGGGTTGTTAGGTATGGATTTGCTTCGGTTAGGTTTAGAGCGGGGCAAATCAGCAAAAGAAGCTCTGGAAGTAATTACAGGATTATTAGAAAGATATGGACAAGGTGGAAGTGGTGCTTACAACCAACAAGGATGGATATATCATAACTCTTATATCGTTGCAGATAATAACGAAGCATTCGTCCTAGAAACGGCTGATAAATGGTGGATTGTAGAAAAAGTCAAAGAGATTAGATCAATTTCTAATAACTTATCTATCAGAGGTAAAGGAGATCTGAGACGGAAAGGTATTATCCAACATGCTATCGATAGGGGCTATTGTAAAGACGATGACGCTTTTGACTTTGCAATGATTTTTTCAGATCCTCAGATTCCAAACAGTTTTTCAACAGATTCACGAGATGGATGTACTTTTAACATGCTAAAGGAAAATAGAAAAATAATAACACCTTCTTTAATGATGAATTTTTTAAGAGAACACGATGTAGGCATTTGTATGCATGGAATTTTTCAATCAACCGGTTCTCAAGTATCGCATCTAAAAAAAGACGTAAAAAATTCAGTCCATTGGTTTACTGGAGGCTCGCTTCCGTGTTTAAATGTATTTAAGCCCTATATTTTTCCAACGGAAGGTCAAAAATTTTCCGTAAAGAAGCCAGGACCTTATACTGAAATTAATCCTAATTGGTTTTGGTCAAGACATAAAGAATTCATTAAACCATACAAAAAACGCTCAATAAAACCAGAAAAGCAAGTCTACCTCAATAAATTGACACAAATTGAAAAAAGGCTGATCACAGAAGAGAGAACAATCGCAAATCAAGCATC
>JAHLWV010000277.1 GCA_019057735.1 Promethearchaeota archaeon
AAAATTACAAATGATGGCACTGAATTTATAAAAGCAAATAAGTGGTCAAATAGAGGACTCTATGACGTTTATAAGGAATTATATAAGGAATTTGGCGATAAGGTAAGTATTAGCGGCGTTGGCATTGCAGCTGAAATAAGGGGTGCTGCTTCTGGAATCTGTTTTAACGATCCTGAAGGACTACCAAGTAGATACGCAGGACGAGGTGGACTTGGTGCTGTTATGGCGTCAAAAGGGTTGAAATTCATTGTAGTAGATGAAACTGGAGCGCCAGGAGTAGAAATCCTAAACGAAGAAGCTTTTAATATGGGTGTTAAAAAATTAACGAACGCTTTAACCAGCCACGACGTAACAAAACCGGGTGGAGCGCTTAATTCATATGGCACAGGCGTATTAGTTAACATTATAAACGAAGCAGGGGGGTTACCACAGCGTAATTTTTCATCTGGTCAAGATGATAGATCTGAAAAAGTATCTGGAGAGGTAAAGGCTGAGGAAATAAAGAAGCGAGGGGGTGTTCGACCTCATTTCTGTAGTCCAGGATGTGTTATCCAATGTTCTGAAGTGTGGACAAAACCAGGTGGAAAAGATCCTGTTGGCGTTTTAGAGTACGAAAGCGTATGGGCTTTAGGTCCAAATTGCAGTATTTACGATTTAGATATCATTGGAGAATTAAATAGAGCTTGCAATGATTTAGGTTTAGACACAATTGAAGCAGGTGGATTAATTGGAGTTGCAATGGAAGGTGGTTTAACTGAATTTGGAGATGGAAAAGGTTCTTTAAAATTATTTGACGAAATTAGGAATAAAACTCCAACTGGGAGAATTTTAGCTAATGGAACAGCTTTTACGGCACAAGCATTTGGTGTGACCAGAGTCCCCGTTGTAAAAGGTCAAAGCTTACCTGCATACGATCCCCGAGCAATAAAAGGAATTGGCGTAACTTATGCAACTACACCTATGGGAGCAGATCACACGGCAGGATATGCCATCGCCACTGAAATCATGGGAGTCGGTGGAACAGCAGATCCTAGAAATCCAAATAAATCCGATTTATCGCGCAATTTACAACTCGCTACTGCAGCAATTGATGCCGCGGGATATTGTCTTTTCATCGCTTTTGCGGTATTAGATATTCCTGAAGGATTAGAAGGCGTTGTTGATACGCTTAATGGTGTATTAGGGGCAAGCCTTACCGTCAATGATGTTGCAGGGTATGGACAACAAATTATAGACACTGAAAGAGCGTTTAATAAGGCAGCAGGTTTTACAGAAAAAGATGATAGATTACCAGAATTTTTCTTAAAGGAGCCGTTATCACCACACAATGAAGTATTTAACGTATCAGATGAGGAATTAGATAAAGTTTGGGGCGCATAGCTTTAAAAGATGACTATCTTAGTGAAAGTTTTTGGAGATCTACGGAAAAAAATTGAAGGCTACAACATTTCAGACGCTTTACCATTAAATTTGCATATTGAAAGCAATGGAATCGAAACTATCGCTGACATATTAAATAAATTATCAATTGAAAAAGAAGAAACCTACCACCTATTTGTGAATGGGACATATTCAGGATTTAATAAAAAAGTAAAAGACGGCGATAGAGTTGGCCTATTTCCTAAGAATATGTCTTTATTATACAAATGGTATTTTGAACGGAATGAAGATGACTGATAAAAAGAACATCACAGCAACTATCAAATTTTTCGCTAATTTACGAGAAATTGCTCCACCAAAGAAAATTATGACATTACCAACAGGAAGTACGGTAAGGACTGTATTAGATATGTTTACAATTTCGGAAGAAACTAAACTAATAATTCTAATTAATGGTTCTCCGCACAAAAAGAGAGAGACAATAATTAAGGACGGCGATACTGTAGCGATTTTCCCTCCCTTGGCGGGAGGATAATGTAAAATTAAAAATTAAAAATTTTTTTTTCTTTATTTATCTTATTTTTCTTTCTTTAGTTGTATCCAATCATCTTTAAAGAGTGAAAATCTATGATTATCGTGATATTTTCCATCAACATATATTTCATCTTTTATAATCGCTTCTTTTTGGAATCCCAATTTCTCAGCGGCGCGAAGGGATCTTTTATTTGGACTAAATATTCCTGCTTCGATTTTATGTAAATTTAATTCGGTAAAACCGTACTTAATCACTAGTGCACAAGCTTCAACAGCTATACCCTTTCCCCAATGTTCAGGCTCCCCGATTAGAGCAAATAGATTAGCGTTTCTACTAACCCAATTGATTTCATCTAACCCTACGATACCGATTGACCGTTTTTCTTGCTTATGATAAATCATAAAATTTGCTTTATCCCGAATATGTCTGTCTGGTGAAGGTTCGAACCTTTTTTTTACGTCTTCAAGAGTCTGTGGCCACATATTTCGAGAATAATGACGAACTTTTGGATTATTTATCCAACTACAATATAAATTTGCCCATTTAGAATTTGCCGCAACTAAATCGATGGTCTTTCCTTCTATAAAAGGAAATACATCATTTTTCTCTTCCTTATCTTCTTTACTTTTGTGTTCTTCTGCCATTTTTAATCAATCTATATAATTTCCTTTATTTTAAATTTATTTTCGTCCTTCTAACCATTCTTTTTTTGTTAAGCCCCATTTATGTATATCATGGTATTTTCCGTCAACATACATCGCCTCTTTCACTACCGCTTCTTTATTTAATCCCAGCTTCTCAGCTGCACGGAGAGATCTTTCATTTGGTGTAAATACCCCGGCTTTTACTTTGTGCAAGTTTAATTCTGTAAACGCGTATTTAAGCACTAATTGAGCGGCTTCACCTACTATTCCCTTCCCCCAATATTCGGTTTCACCTATTTGTGCGAAGATATTAGCATGCCGATTTACCCAATCAATGTGATTCAATCCGATATCTCCAATTGGACGCTTATCGCGTTTGTGATAAATAATAAAACCTACATGTTCTCTGGTATGTCGATGTCCATCTGGAACAGTCTCAAACCTTTTTTTCACGTCATCCAAACTCCTTGGCCACATGTTTCTTGAATATTGTCGGACTCTTGGATCGTTTTTCCATTTGCATTTGAGTTCCGCCCATTTAGAGTTTTGTACGACTAAATCAATAATTTTCCCTTCGATAAATGGGAAGACTTCAATCTCTTCTTCACTATTTTCTTTTTCTTCAGGCATTATTTACCATTTCTAATCAATTTAATTTTTTCGATGTGATTGATATTTCTCATTCTGGATACTTAGACTTATAGAAAAAAGTCTTATGAATCTTTTTGATTTGATTTAAGCCAGTCTCTCTTAAAAAGTGCGAATTTATGTTCGTCATGATATCGCCCGTCAACGTATATGGTTTCTTTTATTATCGCTTCTTTATTAAATCCTAGTTTTTCTGCTGCGCGAAGTGATCTTGCATTTGGTGAAAACACCCCCGCATAAATTTTGTGAAAATTTAATTCAGTAAAACCGTATTTAATTAATAATTTAGTAGCTTCTCCTATAATTCCACGTCCCCAATATTCCTGTTCTCCAATGGTCCCGAAAATGTTCGCGTTTCGATTAACCCAATTGATACGGCCAAATCCAACTGTACCTATTGGACGCTTGTCGCCCTTATGATATATCGTAAAAACAACGAAATCCCTTGTGTGCCTCTCTGGTGGAGGGTCGAACCATTTTTTTACTTCTTCAATAGTATGGGGCCACATATTTCTAGCGTAACGACGCACATTTGGTGCATTACTCCACTTACAAAGTAATTTTACCCATTTAGAATTGCCCGCAACTAAATCAATTCTTTCTCCCTCAATGAAAGGAAAAACCTCTATCTCTTCTTCCTTCTTTTCTTTTTCGTCAGTCATTTTGATTACCTAAAATTTAAAAAGTTTCGTTCAATCTGTATAAGAGAAATTAACGAAAAATTGCATTAAAATTTTTCTATTTATCAATTAGAGGCTTTAAATTGAGTTGATCTTCAATTTAAAACTAGTAACTTGCTCAAAAATACATAATAAAAAACTAAAAATTCTCTATTCTCTAAATTATTCTCATTTAAAGCA
>JAHLWV010000278.1 GCA_019057735.1 Promethearchaeota archaeon
AAAAATAAAAAATAAAAATAAAAAATAAAAATAAAAAATAAAAATAAAAAATAAAAATGAAATAAAATGTGTCACCGCTGTGAAAACAAATGTAAACCCAAATGTCCTTGTGATTCTCCTAAGAAGCACTGCAAACATGCCAATATCTGTCAAGATTTTTGCCCTGTTCCACCTACTGACGAAATATACAATCAATACCAACTAGTATCTGGTGATGATTCAGTCAATCGAGATTTTATCATGGAAGTTGTAGAAGACGAATCATATCCTTTATCTGAAAGAAAATCAGGAATTTATGGATATGATCCTGTTACCCCAACAGTTCCAATTATCGATGGAGGAGAATTGTATTCTGACTCTTTAAGTAGTGTAGATATTAGAATCCATGAACCAAATCAAAATGATGTTATTGCAGTAACAGTAGATGATATCAAAAATACTTTTGTAGAAATTGCAGAATTTTTCACAAGTCGTGGCTTACAGATCCCTGGTCCGGATACATTTCCGATTAACGAAAATTCATACAATTTTAGAGATTGGTCAGGAACATTTAAAATGATAAATATTAAATTTCACTATGAAAATGAAAAACCTATTCCATCTGGACTCGATCTTGTTGCATTTAATACGAATATAAGACAAGATGGATACATATATGTAGGTCCTACAGGGTATGAAGAAGATCTCATAAATAATCGTGATGTTCGATTTGCTTATCCTCTGAGGGTTCCTTTGACTCAAGATAAGAAGCTTTATTGTAGAAGAAAAAAGTGTGGAAAACCTATAGCTTTTTACGATAAAATCACTCAGCAGATTTCAATCAAAGTTAAATGTATTGATTTTCTAACCTTTTCTAATCCTGAACTTATCGTATCATCTGATCCTATAGTAAAATCTCTCGTTGAATTCAGAATGAAAGGTTTTGAAGGTAAATTTCAATTAACCAAAAGATCGTCTAGAAATAATGATCTTATATCAAGTAATTTTGAAGATGCAGAAATACTTGTTCAGGTATCTGATAAAGTTAATGTAAAATGTTCAGGATTTATCCAAACTAAAGGACCAGTCGAAGACTTATCTTATGATATTGAATACAGAAATGAAAATGGAAATTATAGTGGTTGTATTCTTGCGTTAATGAACGGAGGATCTTCCGATTTAGACATATTTTCATATAGTATTGGTGGCCCAGGTGCATTTGCTACAACAATAGATTCCTTTTTAACACAAGGAGAAAATATCGGAGATAACACAAATACTTTGTTAACAGAAGTATCTGGAAGTCCCTCCAGTAACACTATTTTTGATACCGGGCTTTGGATATTAGCTCAAAAAAGACCGGGAAACTTAGCTGTTAGTGTGGATTTTATTAACAACCCACCAGTTCCAGAAAATATTACATCGTATCCTATTGTGGAAACCCCATCTGTGACGGACGCAATAAGAGGTGTATTGGGACATGAATATGTACATAATGTTCAACAAGGAATGGGTATTGTCAGTTATATGACAGAAGGGGAAGCACTGGGTATTGAATTAGATACCGATATCAATTTTGGAATTATAGGAAGTAATAGACCTAATGACTATGTCCAATATATAACTAACGTTGTTCGAGGAAAATTGCCTCTATTATCACCTGAAAATGTTGTTGATGATTTAGGTATTCGCGGAACTTATGGAGAAGGCATTTGGTGGAATTGGTTTATGAAAAATTATGATCCTTATCACCAAGTTATGAGAAGAACAAATGATATTATTGCAACCAATTCCGATTTACAAAGTTTAAAACTCACTGATACAAATTTAGATACTTATTCATACGGAGCAATTAGTAGACTTGCATTTAAACAAGCATTAAATGAATTAAATTCTTTAGATGTTTCAGATGTATACAGGGATTGGGTTATTTCTCTATCTTTATTGAGAAATAATACATCCATCAGTGATTCAAATCCTTTATATGCGTCCACATTTCCTTATTGGGTGTACCAAGATGGATATCCTCTAAGTCCTTCAGGTGTACCATTTTTACCACCACTGCTTCCCGGAAATGTACTTCTTGCTTTTGCTAGTACTGCTATATTTGGTAACCCTGGGTCTTCGACATGGTGGGCACAATTGGATCAAAATGCTAACCCTAATACATCTACTGGTACATCCGGATTCGACACTGCTTTTCCACAACTTGGAACTAATTTCAATGAGCTTCTCGAATTAGAAGATTTATCTTCTGTTGTTTATGTTGTAGATAAAGCTAATTCAGAAGTTTCTGTTAAAAATACCCAAGGTAAAATTGTTGTAACAATGCATCAATTTACTTCTGATGGAACTCCAAATACTCCTGGGGTATTTAATATTCAAGGACCCTTTGAATTAGCCCTTAATGCAACCAAAACATTTGATTTGACCGATTTTTCTGACGGTGGGTTAATTAGACTTGTGGTTTCTAATGTTGCGGTTACAGATTTTGTGGGAATCAATAACATCTTGAAAACAGGAGTTAATAGAATTACTGGACAAGCTGAAGTTACATCAGTTTAAAATACTGAATTTTTAAGAAAGGAAAGTGAAAATTTCCAATTTTAAACCTTTATTCTAAATAATAAAAAAATATTTTTTTATTATTTCATATTATTAATTTATTATTTCATATTATTATAAATTGATATTTAATTAAAATAATAAAAATATAAAATGTGTAATTGTGTTCCTCAAATAGATGCCCCTGTAATAAAAGTTTTAGATAGTCGTCATCGAGTTGGTGGAAATGTTTCTTTACAGAAAACATTATTACAAACTTTAACCCAAAAAGCTTCATCTAGTTCCCATTGTGTTCAGTTTTATTTAGGTAGTAGACAAAATTATAAAGTTAGAAAACTTGATTTTATAGATATTAAAAAAAGTAAAGAATATTGTCAGAAATATAATAAAACATTTTATATTCATTGTCCATTGATAGCAAATTTAGCCAAAGATCCTGCTAGTTCAAATGAAAAAGATATTTCTATTCTGAAAAAATCTTGGTCAGCTGTAAATTCTGAAATTACTCAAATGAATGGCTTGCCAGCAGGATGCATTTTACATGTAGGTGCTAATGGAAGTATTAATAATTTAGTTAATAATTTAAATGATTTAAATGTGCCCAGAAATGAAAATATAAACCAAAATAAATTATTGATCCTTGAAAATAGCGCTGGGCAGGGACAATCTCTAGGAAGAACTTTTGATGAATTTCGTAAAATTTATGAAGGTATTGATAGAAATACTATCGGGATATGTATTGATACACAGCATATATTTGCATCAGGTGTAAACAGTTTGACAAATCATGAAGATGTTGTGAAAATGTTTGACCAAGTTGAATCTGTATCTGGAGGAAATCCAACTGTTATACATTTAAATGATTCTAAAAAAGTTTTTAATGCTAAAGTAGACCGACATGAAAATATAACAGAAGGATATATTTGGAACCAAGAGAAAGAAGGTTTATGTTCTCTTTTAGATATTTGTTATGATAAAAGTATAGACTGTATTTTAGAAACACCAGATAGTTGTAAAGATTTAGATTTAATTAGAAGTAAATATATGGATTTACAAACTATAGATACATATTTATAATTTGTATTATAATACAAACAAAAAATGATTTTTAATTTTATAAAAATCATTTAATAAATGGAAAAAGATAAATATTATGATGATTTAAAATCTAATACAAAAGAATTAACTTATGTAGATATTTCAGATTTTGATTTAGATATGAGAGTAAAACTTTTAATTAAAATGTTTGAAAAGGCACCAATTGTAGATGATTCTATTACAGATTATGATAGATTGGAAAAAATCGGTAAAAATATTTTAAATAACGGTGAGATTAGAAATTGGTTTGGTAGAAGATTAGATATTGATTTATCTAAAAACAATATTTTAACATCAGTATTTAATAAATATACACAAGAACATACTTTGGAAGATTTGATAATTTTAATTAGAAAAGAATCAGGAAGATTTGATAATTTTAATTAGAAAAGAATCGGGAAGATTTGATAATTTTAAT
>JAHLWV010000279.1 GCA_019057735.1 Promethearchaeota archaeon
TGAGAGCTTAATTGAGCTTTCAAGGCAGTTCCGAACATTTTTTAATTACAAATATTTAATAATTCGCAGTAAATTCTCAAGAATTAATAAATCAACGAAAATAGCGAATGATGATAAGATAATTAGTTGCAAAAAAAACATATTTAATTTATCCTCACAATTAATTAACCTATTAAACGAAATCGGAGTAGAAAACGGAAATATAATTGAAAAGATCCAAATTCTCGAGCAAAAAGTTGGAAGACTTCCCACTAAACCTAATACATTATTATTAAAAAAAATAAAAATTTTAGGGGAAGAAATTTGGAAGAATCTTCATATAATCTCGGAATTAGAACTTTATTACCACCCTAAATTATTGAAAATAGCAATATCAGTGGCAAATATTGTCAGTAGCGTTAAGGGTGCCTATAATCTGATACTTCTTGATTTCTTTATTGAGTTAAGACGAAATTATCTCCAATTAGAAAAAGAAATAGAAATTTCAAATTCATATATTATTGATTCAGAAAAATATAATGAAAAAAGAGAAATGAGGATTAAGGTGAGAACTTAAAATGATAATAGAAAAGACACAAGTAAGTAGAAGAGATATAAAAGAAGATCGAATTGCTATTTGCCCACAATTTGGTTGTAAATATCTCGAAAAGGTAAAACCTATAAAGATGAGTTTTCTCAGTTTCAGAAAGTATCCGAAATGCCCAAAACATAGGTTAGCCTTAGTTTTCGTTGATGAGTTTATTGGAAATTTCTTTGATGGCGTAACGGCATGTTTATTCGATGAGTCAAGCCCTCCTCCCAATAATTTAATTTCTAAAATAAGATCGGATGCACCAGATGAATTAGAATCCTTTATTAATCTGTGGATGTACAGCAATCCAATAGGTAGAGGGGGTCAGATTATTTCTCCTTATATTGATGGTTTATCAAAAGGATATATGAAATTAATGAGTCGGAAACAGAAAAAAGCAATTCGAGGTGAGAAATATTATAAAAAATATGAGATGCTTCATCTTGGTCTAAAGAAGATTACAGAAGAATATACCAACTTTTTACGAAAATTTTATAAAAAATCAAAAGAAGTTTATGAACAAAAAGACCTGCGTCCACTCTCAAAAAATACTCAATTTATTATAAAGAGATGGTTGAAAAATCAATTAGCAACAATAAAGGAATTAAACAACTCTTTCTCAAAAGAAGGTTCTTTAATTGCGTATAAACAATTATATGATAAGATACTCCATGCAGGGACTTGTTCTCTACTTGTTGGGAAAGCTCCATCAATTATTATAAAAGGAGTCTCTGCTTTTGAACTTTTTTCAACTTATTACGAATTTTTTAAAGTAGGATTGTGTAAGGAATTAAAAAAGGAAAATTTGAATCTATTTTCTGAAGAAACTCAAGAGTTTTTAAATATTGATGGAAATAATAATATAGAACGAGCAAAAATAGAAAAAGAAAGTATCTTGGAAAATAAAAAAGGAAAAATTGAAAAATCATTTCTAAACTATTCTCACAAGTTAAAAAAGATAAAAAACAAGATAGCGTTATATATCTTTGAATCTTCTAATTTTCCTCTTAATAAGTCAAATGAAACTATTATATTTTTTAAAGAAAATGTCCTTAAAGGTGATAATAAGCATCATATTTTAACCAAAAATGAAAAAGATCTACTAGAGCAAATGATTAATTTATTTCCAGATCAATTTGATAAATATTTTCTTGATTTAGTAAAAATTGTAGAGTTTTTAAAAAACCGAGCGAAGAATTTAAAAAAAATCAATGGTCACCTTCTCATCAAACCTACATGTGAGTATTTAAATAATAAAGGAATAACCCTTTTTTATAAACCTTCTACTTTTGTAAGAGCAGTTACAGAAATCTTTGATTATTTAAAAGAAAAACATCAAGAATTTTTTCCTAATCGAGTAAAGGTATCAAGTAATAATGATAAAAACCACAACTCTGAAGAGTATAGACTAATACTAGGTTATAATTTAAAACTATATATTATGAAAACAATCTATAATGGTAGATATTTCAAAAACGGGAGACTATATTGCCCAGAATGTCTTAAGGAAGGATTTTTATTAAATACCAACGAGATAAGATTAAAGTCATTGGAATTTCATCATTCAACGGAGGAAAAGGAGAATGAATATACAACGCATAAATTGAGTAGAATATATCAAAATCAATCTTCTAACCAACAATTATTAGAAGAATTAATAAAAAAAATGGAAAATGAGGGAGTTATCGTTTTATGCAGAAATCATCATCATATACTACATAGTAAATATTTCTCTTATTTTAATAAGTTAATTAATTGGAAAAATATCCCTCCTAAATTTCCGCAGCATATTTTTTCTCTTCCACCTGAATTGATACTAATCCTAATTAAAATTTCGATTGAAAATTTTAGTAATACCAAAAACGAATCTTATCACACAAAAATATACATCAGAAATACCATAGTAAGATACCTCAAAAAAAGATATTTAATAGAACAATATTATGGAAAGGTTTGCCATAGTTGTGGTGAATTTCCTCTTTCTGATTATTTACCTTCGTTTGATTTTCATCATTACAGTGGAAAAAAGTTTCAGAACAATCCATATCTTCATAGTGAGATAAAAAATGCTAGTCAATTGTTTATTCAATCTTATACATGTTCTGAAATTGCACAGATTTTAGAATATGAGAAAGGAGGTTTTATTTGTCGTAATTGTCATAATGTATTAGAATATAAACTTGGTTTTCTTGATTTGTTAGAGGAAATCTATCATAAAAAAAATATTATTCAAGTGATTAGAGATGATTATAATTCAACAAATCAGAAGTTTCAAATCTTTCATACACCGCCCTCTATTAAAAATCCTTTATCGATAAATACACATATTACTGAAACTTATGAAAAGTATTTAAATGCTATTTATGATCTGACACATCAAAACAGGATTATTACTATCGCGAATCTTGCACAAAATCTTGATTGTAATAGGTCAACAGTCCTAGGAATTTTAAAAGAGAAAGAAGATTTCTTTAACAATTTTTTAAATAAAGAGATCGGAAAGAATAGGCTTAAAATTTTTATTTTAACTGAGAAAGGGAACAATTATATTGAGTTAATTCATTATTTAAAAGAATATTATAGAAAAAAGTCATCAATAAAAATATAAAGTGAAATTCGTTTCACTAAAATAAACATCATGAAAGGAACAATGGCATGTTAAAAGAATTAAATGAAGAGGAATTATTAAGGAAAAAAGTATGGAAAATAATCAATATCACCCAAGCGAACCAATTATTTGTACACTCAAAGAATTTAGAAATAAAATACTTTGATGAAGATACTCAAAAAGTAAACACAAAATCCTTACCAGAAATACTATCAATATGCGTGCTAAATGCCCTGGTTCCTAATTCAGCAATGATCCTAGTCGGTGGACACGGAGGCGGTAAAACTAGTCTCACAAAACTTTTAGGACGCATGTTTACAGGATACTCATTAAATGAAATAGAAAATTCAATTATTCGAGGACATCCGCAACTTACCGAAGAAAAGTTAGTTGGAACTCTTAAGTTAGGTAAATTGATGCATGACGGTGAAGAAGAAGTTGTATGGAGACAATTTGTATTGAACTTCTGGAAAATTATAGATGAGGTAAATCGATTAACGCCTTACGCTCAGGATATACTTTTATCTTTATTAGCTGAGGGAACTATCAAATATTACGATGAAATTAAGTCAATTGATAAATTTTGCTTATTTGCGACAATAAATCCGCAAGATGTTGGGACTTTCGAAACATGATTTGTAATCCAATTCATGCGAAATTTGTCCCATCCCTTTTTAGATAGGTTTGGTATTTCAATTCCTATTTCAATGCCTTCTAGTACAGATTTAGAATTAATTTTGACTGGCAAAGATGAGAAGTACTCGGGTTATGAAGAAATAATCCAAGTTCCTAAAGTCTTGACGATTGACGAGTTAATGGAGATTTGGTATTATGTGAATAGAATCGGTTTTAATGCTGAAGTGAATAATTACATCC
>JAHLWV010000280.1 GCA_019057735.1 Promethearchaeota archaeon
TTCCTAAAAATTTTAAAAGAACATGTTAACAAAAAAAATTAAATTATATATTATGTTGATATAGTTTAGAGCAATTATTTGTATAAAGGTAGCAATAATATGGATATAAATAAAAAAACTAAGATATTGCCCTTAATTAAACAGTTTCCACACGTATATACCGAATTACTTAAGTTATCGCCTAAAATTAAGCGACTGAAAAATCCAATAGTAAGAAGAACTATTGGAAAAAGTGCGACAATAAAAGATGTTTCAAAACTACTTGACGTTGATTTGGGCAAAATACTCCAAGTAATTGAAGAATCGTTAGGTAAAACTTCAGAAGAAATACAGGAATTAAAAACTCAACGAAGAGAACAATTAAAAGAACTAGTAATTGACATGCACAAGGGAGCGGAGCTCGAAGGTCTTAAACAACGGTTTAAAGAGATTTTAGTAGATGTATCGTCGGCTGAAATAGGTGAAATGGAACAAAGCTTAATTGATGAGGGGATTCTGAAAGCAGATCAAATTACCGAGCTATGTGATATCCATGTAGAATTATTCAAAGATATGTTGGATGAAAAAGAATGTCCAGAAACAATTTCAGGACACCCAATTCACACTTATAAGGAAGAAAATAAGATAGCAATGGATTTAATTCAGAAAATACGATCCGCTGCCGATGAGAATAAATTAGAACTATTAAAAGAACTAGCTAAATTAGAGATTCATTATACTCGCATTGAGAATCAACTTTTTCCAATACTAGAGAATTTGGACATATCTGGCCCCCCTCAAGTAATGTGGGCCGTTCACGACGAGATTCGAGCTGGCTTTAAAAACCCAAAGCTTGAAAACATCGAAGAGCTCATAGTAAAAGTGGATGAGATGATTTACAAAGAAGAACATATTCTATTTCCAATGTCGCTTGAAAAATTTAAAGAATCAGATTGGGCTCGTGTTAAACGAGGCGAAGAAGAAATTGGTTATGTTTGGGTGCGCCCTGGAGATAAATGGAAACCAGTAACGCCTACTGATGTTCATGCCCCTGAGATTAAGTTAGAATCCTCGAATTTGCTCGATTTAGATACAGGTAAGTTAACTTTAAAGCAAATAAACCTAATGCTAAAACATTTACCTATTGATATCTCGTTTGTTGATGTTAACGACGAAGTAAAATATTATTCTGCAACTGACGAACGTCTATTTCCAAGGAGCCCAGCGGTCATAGGGCGAAAAGTTCAAAAATGCCACCCACCAAAATCAATGCATATTGTAGAGGATATTGTAGCGAAATTTAAAAGCGGGGAAAAGAATGTGGCTGAATTTTGGATACAACTCGGCGATAAATTTGTTAACATTCGATATTTTGCAGTAAGGGACGACCTTGGCAAATACATCGGGACATTAGAAGTATCGCAAGATATTACTCACATTAAAACGCTAGAAGGAGAACGACGCTTAGTCCAATGGGGAGATTAACTAAGAGAATAACCTTTGTGAATTAGGCACTTCCTTCCCGCAATATGGACATATTTTTGCGTTGGAATCAATTTTTTTCTCGCAAAATTGGCAATTTACTTTTAAACCCCTACGCAATAAGACGCCCGCTCCAGTAGATAAATCGTTGAGGAAATCTTCAACTGTATCTTGATTAACGATCAAGTAGTCCCCATCTATTAAAAATTTAAATCGTTTTGCCCATTGAAACACCTTTTCCGTAAAAGATTTTTCGTCCATATCTAAGGCGATACGCATCATATCAAGCCTTAACCGATTTGAGACTTCCATCATCGATTTGACCCGTTCGATTCGTTCCTTGTCTTCTTTTTCTAAACGGATTTGCTCTGATGTTTTATATATCTTCGCTTGGTGTATAATTTCAAATAATTTTTCCGTTTTTGATTTATCTTTTACATACAGGCCCAATTGTTTTTTAAGCGCTATGTACGAATAAATTTTGTTTTGGTTCGTTTGAATCTTTACAGATGGACCCAAATTGGTATCCTCTTTCATTATTCTTAAAATATTTAATATAGCAATTTGGTACATCGTTTTCTCGTTAAATGGCTTAAAAAATAGATAATTTTCGTTTAAAAAAATAATCCCTTTTAGCGTTTCAGGTGCAGAATTTTCGCCAATGGTGCCGTCGTCCATAAAACCGCCTTTAGTTTCAAATAAAATCGGACTTTCCTTTTTGTAAGTAATCCTTGCTAGTTGTCTAAAAAGTTCTTCTGTTGATTTTTTTGATGTAGAAAGAGAACTATTTTCTTTTTTATGGGGATAAAACGTATAAACGATTCCTTGGACGCTTATTAATTCGATCGTTGGAAGGTTTAATCGATTTCTTATAGAAAAATTTTCAATATCGCGTATTCTCAATTGAAATAATATGTTATCTTTTTCGGATTTAAAAGAAAACTCCTTGTCAGTTAAAGTGATGGTACCTCTGGATTTTTTTGAAACGAGAGCCAAGTATGAAGTCTGCCCAGTGGTAAAGTTACCAAAGGATTTGAAAAGGATAACCATTTCAAGTTCAATAATATAATTTTAGTAATATATAATTTGACATATTAAAAATGATTTTACCCTAATTCTATTTGAGTTGAGATTTTAAATTTGATTAATTATAATAAAAAAAAGTTAATAAAAAAAAAGGGGGAAATTCAAAAACCAATAAAAAGTAAAAATTTTCTCCCAAGAGCATTTTGTGCGTTTCTATTATTCTGATATTTCCTTTAATATATATTTAATTTTGATGCGTGTTCTAAATAACATCTTAATAACGTTTTGATCTATAATCTTCGCGCGGTCCTCTTTCGACAATAGTTAAGTCAGTTGCTTGAGGTCCTTTCTGACCCTCTGTGATTTCAAATTCTACGATATCTCCTTCATAGATGATCTTAAATTCGTTATCATCTCCTTTGATTGCTGAGAAGTGAACGAAAATATCACCCGAACCATCTTCACGAGTTATAAATCCAAAGCCTTTACGGCTGTCAAACCATTTAACTGTTCCTTTTACCATTTTTAAAACCTAATAAAACAATTAGAGTACATATCTATTATCTGTACTCTTCACTTTAGAAGTAGATACCATATATAATAAATTTTGTTAAATTTTGTTGAAAAAACACTATTAGAGATAAGATTTTTTGTAGTTTTTTGGCTAATATTTTATTTTTAAATATCAACTGAATTTTAAAAGTTATAAGTGAGTTTTGATTTAAATAAATATTATGTCGTTTGCAGATGTAAATGGAACATCACTTTTTTACGAAGTTAACGGAGATGGATACCCTCTTGTATTGCTTCATGGTTTTGGTGCAAAAAAGGAAGTTTGGATGGCTCAAGTTGGTGCTTTATCAAAAGACTTTAAGGTTATCACTTACGATTGCCGTAGCACCGGAAAATCAGAACGCCCTAAAGATCCATATACGATGGATACTTTAGTTGAGGATTTA
This sequence comes from Promethearchaeota archaeon, assembly GCA_019057735.1. Next base: position 3,447 of record JAHLWV010000280.1, read on the forward strand.
AAAGGTTTATTGGATTTTCTAAAAATAGAAAAGGCTCATCTAATGGGGCAGTCGATGGGAGGATGGGTAACACAAAATTTTGCGTTAAAATACCCAGAGCGAGCCAATAAATTGATTTTAGTTGGAACTAATCATAAAGGAGCAGGTATTCATATGATGGAAGGAAGTTTGAGTAACTTTTTTGAACTTCGGAAGGAGAATAAAGAGCAAGCATTTTGGGACTATGCTAAATTAACACATTATAGGGCGTTTATTAAAGAAATGAAAGCAGATCCTAAAAAGAAATTTCATGGATTATGGTCCGCAGAAGATTTAATCAAAGAAACTACGGAAGATCAAATGACCCCCCACGACTATAAGCTTTTAGCGGATGCAATTGATGCCCATGATACAACGGACAAACTCTCCCAAATTCCTCATCCAACTTTGTTAATCGCAGCTTCCAACGATAAACTGTCTCCAAAATTGGTTATGGACGAATTAAACGAAAAACTTCCAAATAGTAGAATAGAAGTCATTGAGAAAGCAGGTCATCACGTATTTTTAGAATACGCTCCTCAGGTAAACAAGTTAATACTTGATTTTTTGAATGAATAGGCTTAATT
>JAHLWV010000281.1 GCA_019057735.1 Promethearchaeota archaeon
AATCTTATAACAGAAGTCATTGTGTAAATTAAATCAAAAAATATAATTGATTAGAGTGCGATTGATTATTTTTCTATAAATCCACTCAATTTTAAGCCTTCTATCATATCACTAATCATGAATTCAAAAATTTTTTCATTCCAATATTTAGAATTTGGCATCAGAGTTTTACAATAATTGCTTGTAATAATATTAATTGAAGGATTTTCATTATACTGTTCAATTAAAAAGTTCTTTACTTTGAAGTATAATTCTTCCATTTCGTCTAATATTTGCTCAAAATGATCATCCTTCCATACCCCAAAATGAGCTAAAGAGATAGAGTTTAAATTATCCCCCATATTTCGCAGTTTTTTAAAAGATTTAAGAAGCTCGTCTTCATGAAAGTTCGGAGGCATGAGAGGAATAAAAAAAGCATCAGGATCTAATCGCATACTGATTGCATCTCCAATAAAGATATTTCTATTTAATTTATCAAATAATGCAATAGAATCCATCGTATGTCCAAAAAAGTCCATAGCTTCTAATTCCAATCCATTCAAATCGATAATATCACCTTCTTTCAAAGGTGTAATGTCTCCTTCAAAAGGAAAAGCAGTGTGATCTCCTAATCCTTCAACCATTTTATCTGGATATCTTAAATTATCAACAGCATTTTTGGAGGCTAAAACTTCTACATCCGAGTCTTTCATTAGTTTAATCAATTTTGAAAGTCCCTGAGCATGATCCCAATGAGAATGAGTTAATAAAATTTTATGAATAGGATAGAGGCCGAAATCTTTGAGTTTTTTGATGTTTGAGCGAGCTTTTAATGCATCTCCAACATCAATCATTAATCGCATACCATCATTTTCAATAATATAAATTGAAAGAAATTTCGGTACACCCATTGGCATTGCATCTATGAGATAATAATTGTTACTAAATTTACCTTCAGAATTTATTATTACTATTTAGATCACCTTCTAATTTAAATTGAGATTATATTTTGTTAAATCAATATAAAAAATAGTTTGTTATGAATTTAAGTTTTAAGGATGGAAATAATAAAATCAATTTCTTTTCATATTAAAAAGAAATCGTCAATTCAATAATTTTTTCGATGAATTATTTAAGAAACGCTGATTCTAATATATTTAAAGGGATGGTCAGTTGATATGGAATTATACTATTACATGGGCTACGAACTACTTGAAAAAATCAAGAATAGAGAGGTAACAGTACAAGAGGTAGTTCAATCGACCTATAACAGAATTGAATCAAGTGATCATTTACTTCATGCTTATGTAAACTTATCAAAAAAAAAAGCGCTTGAAAAAGCAAAAGAATACGATTTAAACCTAAGAAATAGCAAAAATATTGGAAAACTTTATGGATTACCACTCGCTAATAAAGATTTAATCTGTGTCAAAGGGTTTCCAACGACCTGTGGCTCAAAAATGTTGGAAGGATTTCGTCCGCCTTATAGTGCCTTCGTTATTGATCGTCTAATGAAAGAAGGTGCAATACATATTGGTAATACTAATATGGACGAGTTTGCGATGGGGGGATCCACAGAAAATAGTTGTTATGGCCCTACTTATAATCCGTGGGATTTAACTAGAGTTCCAGGAGGATCGAGTGGAGGGTCTGCTTCGGCAGTTGCTTCAGGTCAAGCTATTTTTGCTTTAGGAAGCGATACGGGCGGGAGTATTAGATGTCCGGCAGCGTTTTGTGGAGTTGTAGGGTTAAAACCTACCTATGGAAGAGTGTCTCGTTATGGGTTAGTAGCATTTGCAAATTCATTGGATCAGATTGGTCCAATTACAAAATGTGTCCATGATTCAGCATTAATCCTTGAGATCATATCAGGTAAGGACCCTCTCGATTCTACATCAGTTGATATTAAAGTGGACAAATATACGGAAGAATTAAAAAAACCAATTGAAAAAAAAGTACTTGGAGTTCCAAAAGAGTTTTTCGGAGAAGCGATTGATAGCGAAGTGAAAATTGCTATAAATCAATCAATCGAGAAATTGGAAAGTTTAGGAGCAACTACAGTTGAGGTTTCAATTCCTCATCTAGAATACACAATAGCTACATATTACTTGTTGTGCATGTGCGAAGCAAGCTCAAATTTAGCTAGATACGACGGCTTAAGGTATGGTAAAGTCTGTGACGCACTTTCAGGTGATGTTTATAGTGCGTTTAGTAGAACACGAGGAGAAAATTTTGGACCTGAAGTAAGGAGAAGGATTTTTTTAGGAACATTTGCTCTATCGGCAGGATATTATGATATGTTCTATATTAAAGCTTTGAAAGTTAGAGCCTTAATCAGAAAAGATTTTATTGAAGCGTTTAAAAAATGTGATTCGCTCGTCTGTCCAACAATGCCTTCAACAGCGTTTAAAGTAGGATCATTAATTGAAGATCCATTGGAAATGTATACTCAAGATATCTTAACTTGTTCTGTTAATTTAGCGGGACTCCCAGCAATTTCACTTCCGTGTGGTTTTGATAACAATAATTTACCAATAGGTTTTCAGATTATTGGAGATTATTTTGATGAAAAAGGAATTCTCAATATTGGCTATCAGCTTGAACAAGAGTTAGGTATTTTTCGAAAAACACCCCCCTTGACAAGTGGAGGTAAGTAATCTGAGTAACCAAGACAAGAAAGTGATTATTGGATTAGAAGTCCACATTCAATTGACTAATCTAAAAACAAAGCTGTTTTGTAGTTGTAGGAACGATTATCGCAACGCAGAGCCTAACACTCACGTATGTCCTGTTTGTTTAGGTTTACCCGGATCCCTCCCAGTTATAAATGAGAAAACCATCGACTTTGCTACTAGATTAGCTTTAGCTTTAGAATGTAATATCAATCGTCACTTTTGGTTTTTTCGTAAGAATTATCATTATCCAGACTTAGCGAAGGGGTTTCAGATTAGCCAATACAATAAAGCGGGAGGTAAAGCTTTTGCTGATGGCGGTAAAATTACGATTAGATTAAATAATCACAAAAAAGATATCTTATTAAACAGAATTCATCTCGAAGAGGATCCTGCGAGATTAGTTCATAAAGGAAGTATCGCAACATCACCATATACCTTAGTAGATTACAATCGCTCGGGAGTTTGCCTTATTGAAATCGTTACTGAACCAGTTATTAGTTCACCTGAAGAAGCAAGAGAATTTCTTAAGCAACTGAAATCTATTATTCAATACACTGGAATTTCTAACATCGAACTGGAGGGCTCAGTTAGAGTGGATGCTAACATATCGCTAAAGGGAAACAAACGTAGTGAAGTAAAAAACATCAACAGTTTCAGAGAAGTTGAGAGAGCATTAAGACATGAGATTATTAGACAAAAAAACGCATTAAAAAGGGGAAAAGTATTAATTCAAGAAACAAGACATTGGGACGATAAACTGAGGATCACTCAATCATTACGGTCAAAAGAATTCGAAGAAGATTATCGATATTTTCCTGAGCAAGACTTAGGCCCAATCGAAGTTGATAATGCGTTTATTGAGCAGATTAAAAAAAAAATGCCAGAAATGCCAAATGAAAGAGCACTAAGGCTTCGAAGAGAATATATGTTATCGGAATTTGATTCAGAAAATTTAGTTTTGGATAAACGCATTGCGGATTTTTATGAGGCTGGAGCAAATGCTGACCCGACTTTTGGATCTAAAGAATACAAGCAATACTGTAATTGGTTAATGAACAATATATCAGGTTGGTTAAATGAGCATAATTTAACAATTGATGAAACCAAACTCTCTCCTAAACACATAAGGGATTTAATCAAATACATAAGAGAAGGGAAAATAACATCCAAAATTGCCAAAAGTTTTATTGAAGATGTAATGCAAGGGACTTCAGTTTCTCAGATTATTAAAGAAAGAGGTCGGACTCGACTTGCTGATGAAAACATCATTAAACAAAGGTGTAAAGATGTAATTGAGGAAAATCCTCTTATTGTTAAAGATTATTTTAAAAATCCAAAAGCGTTAGAAGCCTTAATCGGTCGTGTTATGGCAAAAACTAAAGGTCAAGCTGATCC
>JAHLWV010000282.1 GCA_019057735.1 Promethearchaeota archaeon
TGTGGGATGCTCCACCTAAATGTTTAAAAATTCTGTATGAGTATTCAGAATATCGTAAAAAACATCAATAATTAAATTCTTCTTTTAAGTTATGTAAATACTTTTACTGTACTTTTGTAAACTTCATATGAAGTTTAACAAGCGCTAATAAGAGGAAAAATTACATAATAATAGAATCATCAAAAAACGCTATTATATCGTCACTAATTTTGAAGATTCTAGAGCTTTTTTAATATTTGAAATTAAATAATCAATGTCAAAAGGTTTTTGCTTAAAGCTATACGCACCTAGGGACAAAGCTTCCTCTCTGACACTTGAATCGCCGCTAGCAAAAATTACAATAGCACTATTGTCGAATCTTAAAATTTCTTTCAAGGCCTCAATACCATTTTTGATGGGCATTCGATGATCCATTATAGTTATAGAAGGTTTCTTAACAAATTGTTTATACATTGAAACAGCCTCTTCCCCGTTTCTCGCCATTCCAGCCACTTCAAAACCAATTTCCTCTATAATCTCCCTGTAAAATAAGCGAAGCAAGGGCTCATCCTCAACAACAAATACATTAGCCATTATTTACCACCTCTGGTATTAATACTATGCAATTATTTCCTTTAGTATAATCGCCTTTAACTCTATCTTCCATCCAGATTTCACCATTATAACTTTCAATAATTTTTTTTACTAATGACAATCCCAGTCCCATACCATGAACACTAGTCTCTTCGCTATATCCTCTTATAAAAATATTTCGTTTCCTCTCGTCTGTAATACCGATTCCATTATCACTAAATTGCATTTTAATATAGTTTATTTCCTGTCTCAATTCTTTAGTAACCTTTACTTCAATATTAATAACTTTGCTATCGTTATAATTTATAGAATTAGTCAAAATATTTTCAAATACATCTTCTAAGAGTTCATTTGCTAGTATTTTGTAATTGTTTTCAATAATTTGAAATTCAATTTTTATATTTTTATCTGCGAACGCATTCTTAATGTAATTAATAGACTTTTTTAAAACTTCAATACAATTTACATTAAACAATGAAGTTTTCGATTCTGCGATTTTAGAAAGTTTTCGAACATTTGAGACTAAATTAGCTCCTCGCCTAACTTGTCTTTTAATTATATCAATGTTTCTTTTAATTTTATTTAATTTATCTGGCTTGTTAAGATACATTTCGTTAAGTTGGATGCCACCTAATATGTTTTGCAAAATATTGTTGATATCATGAGTAAAAATATCTTTGTAGAATTCTGCTCGATTATATGCTTCTCGGTAAGCCAATTCCGACTTTTGTAATTCTATTTCCGCAATTTTGCGTTCTGTTATATCAACTGAAGTCCCAATAATTCCCTTGATATCCCCATTCTCATCAAAGTATGGAATTTTACTTGTTAAAACCCATTTTAAACCATCAGCTGTCTCCCATTGTTCTTCTATATTTATTTTTGGTTTTCCACTATTAATTACTTCTAAATCATCGTCCCAATAGGTTTGCGCTACTTCTTTTGGATAAAGCTCGAACAAGCTTTTGCCAATTAAATCTTCTCTCTTCATTTTGTAAGCATCAGCAATGTATTTATTAACCCAAATAAAACTATTCTTTGTATCTTTATAGAATACAAGGCCTTCGATATGATCTAGGATCAATTCTAATTCATCGTTCAGTAATTTGAATTCTTTATGAGATTTCTTTAAATTTTCTTCCGCTATCTTGCGTGCAGTGATATCCTGCACTGTTCCAATTAATTTAGTGACTCTTCCACTTTTATTTTTAATAGGACGCATTAAGGCTGATAATTGAATTATACTCCCATCAGGTAAATTTGCCTCTAGATCATATTCGAATTCTTGTCCATATTTAATTGCTCTGTTTGCATATTCTTGCAATCTTTTAGCTTCCTTGGGAGCGTAGTAAGCTGCTTCTTCCTCAAGAGTGGGCACTCCTCGAGTTCGATCACGTTTATATAAATTAAATACCTGGTCAGACCACAATAGTTTCTGTTTATCAACATCAAATTCCCAATATCCGATCTTACCTACGACTTGGGCGTCTTTCAATCGTTGTTCACTTTCTCTTAAAGCTTCTTCTACTTTTCTACGCTCTGTGATATCAGTATGTACTGATACGATGACTGTTCCATACTCAGGATGATCGAAAAGTGAAACATTCGCATAACACCAAAATGGCGTTCCATCCTTTTTGATATTTAACACTTCTCCATGCCATTCCCCCGTGTCTTTTAAGATTCCCACGATTTCATTTTTTGTTTCCTCAGGAGTCTTATCAGTGGGAGCATTTACAATAGCGACATATTTCCCAATCATTTCACCAGGATCATAGCCAAACATTTCTTCAAAACTCGGGTTAGCATAAACAATAATTAAATCTTCCAATCGTATGAGATACACCCCCTCACTCATGTTTGCCATGATTTCACTATGAAGTCGTACTTCCTCCTCTTTCTCCTTACGCTCGGTTATATCTTTCCCGTAAACATTTGCATACCCTTCTTCGCTTATTGGGATAATATCAAGGGAAAAAATGCGACTATTTATTGCTATTTCTGTAGTATTAACTTCATTTGTATTAAGTGCTTTAATAACGCTTTCTTTTAGCAAAGCTGGAACCTCACTACCTTCATTAGTCTTGAATAATTCTTCACCTGCTTTATTGGCATAAAGTACTTTTTCTTTTGTCACTCTTAATACAGAGTTTGGGTTCTCAGATGGAAATTTTGCTAAATCTTCTAAATTTTTCATGATTTTAGGTCTTTGTAATTTCTAATTCTATTACAAAAAAAATTCTATTTTATTATATAAATTTAATGTGAATAAAATAAAGGGTAAAATACCATATGCTTGAATTTAGTAGTAACAATCACTATATTTAAACTATTAACATTATTTTAGTGTATATTTTTGAATGAGTAATCACAAAACCAATTATGTTATTAGGACAACATTGTTATTATTTTCTTATATCTTGTTAATATTCCCTTACGATGTATCTGGGATATCCTTGTTTTTAATTATTATTGCATCTCTGCTCTATGGTTTTTCTAAGGCTTCGTTAACACACTTATCTAGAAGTTTCTTTATTAATCTAATAGGGAAAATGGTGTTAGAAATTCAAAAATAAAATAGTTCGTATTGATTGGAGTATTTGCTCTTGTTAAGAGTGTATCATTAGGCTTTTTTATTCTACATATACATTTTCAGGTGCTTTCACATTTATGGTTGTATTACTATTGTTATGCTTAATTTTCAATACATTTTCTAAGTTATGTTTTGGGATTCATAACTCTCCCAATAAACAATATAGTCCTTGTGTAAGAGTCTATCAGTAGAAATATGAATGGATGATCCGCACGAAATTCTGGGGGTTTTTTAGTTGGACCTATAGCAGCTCCTAACATCCTAAGTGCTGTAACAGCTGCAGCTTCAGTTCCTCTCTCGTTAACTTCAACAAATGCTTTATGAATAATTTGAGAAATATATTTAGGGGGGTCTTTCGCCATCCCTGAGAAATCAGCTCCGTCAGAGAAGGCGGATGTCATCCCTAAGTTGTATAGTATTTTTTTTAACTCATATTTTGTTTCAATCCTAAATTTAGGAAAAATTACATTTATTTCTTTCTTACAAATTTTATGAAGTTTTTTTAAATAATTTTTTATTTTTTCAGTAGTTAAACTTTTTTCTAGGTCTTCAATTCCGTCTTTCTTTTCAGGAAGAAAAATTACCATTGAAATACGTTCGAGAGAACCAAATATTCTTATCCCTTTATATGGCATTTCAAGGATTTGAAATCCATCTTCATTTAACCATCGAAATTTCTCTTTTTGGTGCATCATTGGAACGAGAATTTTATCACCCGAAAGAAGTGTAAAGTTTTCTTCCTCTGTATTCTTTTCTTTAAATAGTTTTTCCCAGGTACCCTTAAAATATATAGCGTTCACTAAAACAAGACCATCGTCTTCTTCAAGTGTGTGAATAACATCTTTAATTTTTCCTTGGGTATGCTCTGCCACCCATGTA
>JAHLWV010000283.1 GCA_019057735.1 Promethearchaeota archaeon
GATTTCTTAGAAAATATCAATTCTTTCAAATTTAAGAACTTTAAAACAAAAAAGACTGTAGCAACTCACGGGTATGGCGTTGTAGAATCTTTTGAACAGCTCATGGAACTTATTTTGAAAAAAATATACAAATCACAAATTGTGTCAATTTTCGATTAATTAGTTAATCAGTCTTAAAACATATCCACGTTATTAATTTAAGGATAATTCATTTCAGAATCTTATTCCGGAATTTTTAAATTATTATTGAATGAATAATATGATTGAAATTCAACTTTTAAGTGTACACAGCTTATTTTTAAAAATCAATAAGTTTTTATAGCTTTTTTTCCATGTTACTAATGTCAATTGTCAATTGTCAATTGACAAAAATTAAAAAGGTGATATTCGTGTCAGATGAGTATGATGATGATTATAATGATTTTTTAGAGCGAATCAAAGAATATCTTAATTTAGATCAAGGAGCTTTTGATGTAGATTTTTTATTTCTACCCGAACCGAATTTTGGTCCAAAAGATAATCGTAAAGATGATAAATTTAAAGCATTTAAAGTAAGTTACCACTTTGAATCAGGGATGGATAAGCCAGAAATAAAGATTGAAGGTAATTTTGACGAAAAAAGGCTTCAGGAATACATAAAGAAAATTAATCTTTCTAAACATTCACAATTTAGACGGTTAAATCCTTCAAGGGATAGACAAGCCATTGATGTAAGTACGCTCTCTTTACAGCCTAATTACGAAAAAGGGGATATAATAGCAAAAAATCTTTATTTTGAAAAAATTTTTTATGAAGATTCTGCTGAGATTATTATCGAAGCTCCAGGAATTGAAAAAGGGCATATTTTGTTAAGTTTGACTGAAGACGGGAGAACTCTTAGAGTATCAATCGAAATCAATTTTAATAATATAGAAAGAGAGATATTATTACCTTTTGAATCTACAATGGACGATCACATTTTAGAATTTAATAACGGAATAGTAACGATTATAATACATAAGAAGAACATTTGAGTGTGATTATATAATGAGTGAAATTTCAAGTGGTGTAGAAGGAAAAGATAATAGGCTTAGGGTGAAAGACGCTTTCAAGGACGATTCTGGATTAGGCAGAATTAGGATTGACGCTGAATTCGTAAAAAAGTTTAAACTAAAAAATGGTGATGCAATAGAGATATCTAACCCTATTTCAAAATTAAAAACTGCTGCATTGTTATTTCCAAGTAAACCTGAAGATACTGGGACGGGGGTAATTCGGCTAGATGCCTTTCTGCGAAGAAATATCGATACGACAGTGGATGATTCTGTTGAGATTCGCAAAATTAAAGTTGCTTTAGCGGAAAAGGTAGTATTCGCAGGACTAACACAATCGGTTGTAATTAGCCCAAAGCGACTAAACTCCCTTTTAGAGAATAGGGTCCTTACTAAGAACGATATTTTAAGCTTTTATTCGTATAATAAGAAATATGACTTTATAGTTCTTGATTTTTTACCAAAAACTGCTGCAGTAAGAATTCATTCTGGTACGGAGATTAAATTAAGTGAAAAAACGCATAAAGAAATTATAGAAAGAGAAAAATCAAGGGTAAGCTACGAAGATATAGGAGGATTAGCGGATGAAATTCAGAGAATTCGTGAGATGATCGAATTGCCAATAAGACATCCAGAAATATTCAAAACAATTGGAATAGATCCACCAAAAGGTGTTTTATTACATGGTCCTCCTGGAACGGGGAAAACTCTATTAGCCAGAGCAGTTGCATTTGAAACTGATGCCCACTTTATAACTATTAGCGGTCCTGAAATCATGAGTAAATTTTACGGACAAAGCGAACAAAATTTAAGAGATATTTTCGAAGACGCTAAAAAAAACATGCCTTCAATCATCTTTATCGACGAATTAGATTCAATTGCTCCAAAAAGAGGCGAAGTGACCGGAGAAGTAGAAAGAAGGGTCGTGGCTCAATTGTTATCTTTACTCGATGGATTAGAGGGGAGAGGAGAAATAATCGTCATAGGAGCTACTAACCGAGTTAACGATATAGATATTGCATTGAGAAGACCTGGAAGATTTGACAAAGAAATCGAAATAGGGGTTCCAGATACTGATGGTCGTCTAGAAATCTTACAAATTCATACTCGGGGTATGCCATTATTTGAGGATGTTGATTTAAGAACATTAGCAGAGAAAACCCATGGTTTCGTTGGTGCTGATGTTGAAGCATTAGCTAAAGAAGCAGCGATGTTAGCAATTAGAAAAATGCTTCCAAAGATCGATTTAGATAAACCGATTCCTTTTGAAATTTTAAGCGCTTTAAGAATTAAAATGGAGAACTTTACTTCAGCGTTAAATAGTATCGAGCCTTCTGCATTAAGGGAAGTAGTAATTTCTCAACCTAAGGAAACATGGGAGGATGTAGGTGGGCTGGAAGATGCTAAATTACAATTAAGAGAAATTATTGAGTGGCCTTTAAAGTATCCTGAATTATATAGCCATTTATCTTCAAAACCTCCAAGTGGAATATTACTATATGGACCCCCTGGAAGTGGAAAAACTTTATTAGCTAAAGCACTAGCCCATGAAACTGAAATTAATTTTATCTCAATAAAGGGACCAGAATTTCTCTCCAAATGGGTTGGAGAAAGCGAAAAAGCTGTAAGAGAAACATTTAGGAAAGCAAGAGCTGCGGCTCCATGTATCATATTCTTTGATGAAATTGACGCGATCGCCGGAATGAGGGGTAGATCTGCAAGCTCCGAGGTTACTGACCAAGTGATTTCTCAATTATTAACCGAAATGGACGGTTTAGAGGATTTAAAAGGTGTAATTTTACTTGCAGCTACTAACAGACCTGATATGTTAGACCCTGCTTTACTTCGATCCGGTAGGTTTGGTAGGCATATCGAAATTTTTATACCTGATTTTGAAACTCGAAAGGAAATATTTAAGATTCATCTCAAGAATAAACCTTTGGCAAAGGATGTGAATTTTGATAAACTCGCTAAAGCTTTAGAAGATTATACAGGGGCTGATATCCAAGCAATTGCTGAAGAAGCTACTTTGTTAACAATTCGAAAGGCAATCCCCACCTTTAATAAAAAGAAGGCAGAGTTAAAAGAGCTCATGGATCATTTGGAGCAATTAAAATCGGAAAAAGATGACGAGGCAGCTATTCAAGATGTAGAAGATAAAATTAAGAGCGCTCAATCCAAACTCGTTAGCAAAATCGAAATAAAACAAGCAGATTTCGACGAGGCAATTGATAAAATTATTAAAGGAGCAGACAGAGCTAAAAAGGTTCACGATCAATATTCAAAAGAGTCAGAAGAAATGTATAGATGATATAAAATCTTAAACGAGAAAGAAGTGATGTAGATGGAAATAGAAGAAAAAAATCAAAGCAAACAATTCATAAGTTTAGATAATCTATTAGAAATTTTAGGTAATCCAACTAGACGGATTATATTGTCTAAATTAGCAAAGGTTCCACACTCCGCTTCAGAATTGTCTAAAATTTTAGATATTTCGAGACAAGCAGTACACAGTCAGTTAGAAATTTTGGGTTCAAGTAATATTCTCGAAAGAATTGGAGATGAAAAGCGGGGGAGCAAATTTCGAATAAAAAGCAATCTTTCTATTAGGATAGATATTAGTCCAGATTATTACAACATCCAATATAGTATGGCTCAAATCGATGACGATACAATATCCGTGGATCTTAAAGATATTGGATGTTCTATCAAATACGAGAACATTAAAACTCCAGATAATAAAATTAGATTTTTGGGGGAACAGATTAGAGATATCGAGCATAGTATTAGGGACTTAGAAGGAGAAAGACGTAAATTACTGCAGAATAAAGAGTGCTTTATAATCGAACTTAAAAATATCATTAATCGAACATACCAAAAACATTTCCTAAAACCAAAAGCTGAAGTCGAAAATTTAGAAAGGGAAATTTTCTATACATTATTTTACAATCCAGTTCAATTTCGTAAAAGAATTAGCATAGATAATCTCATGGATAGATTATTCTTTTCAGAT